>NZ_JBITXT010000002.1:0-241130 GCF_044544865.1 Actinosynnema sp. NPDC053489
AGTTGTCCAGTAACAATCTCAAAGGAAACCTCTTGACGAGGTTCATAAATTTACTGGCTATTCGGCACGCTGTTGAGTTCTCAAAGAACACGCGCTCACCGTCACTCATCACCAGGTGATTCGATCAGGGGCTTGATGTCCGCCGCGCTCCGTTCCGGTCTCTCTCCGGCCCGTTCCGCGCTGGCAGAGAGAAAGTTACACCTCGCCCAACGCGGAGACAAATCGGGGGTCCGGAGGCACGTCTTCGCAGGTAGTACCCCCTGTGGAGGCCCTCAAACCGGATCATGTGTGATCGGGACCACTCAGACGAGTTTTCCCTGCGGCGTGGACGGCAGGTGCACGGCCACCGACAGGCCCCCGCCGGGCACCGCCGTGGCGTGCACCTGACCCTCGTGAGCTGCGACGGCGGCCCGCACGATGGACAGCCCGAGCCCGGTGCCGGTGCGCGCGGTCCGGTCCGTGCCACCCCGGCGGAACGGCTCGAACAGCTCGTCCACCCGGTCCGGCGCGATGACGGGACCGGAGGACGACACGCGCAGCAGCGTCCACTCCGGGCCGCCCTCGGTCCGGACCTCGATCCACCCACCGGGCACGTTGTGCCGCACGGCGTTCTCCAGCAGGTTCCCGGCGATGCGCTCCAACAACGCCGGGTCGCCCACCGCGGGGGCGGGCGCGGTCACGAACGAGATCCGGAGCTGCCGCTCCTCGGCCTCACCGCGGGCCGCCCGCCACGCGGACTCGACCACGGCGTTGAGGTCCACCGGCTCGCGCACCGCCAACCCGAGCCCGTCGGTGCGGGCGAGCAGCAGCAGGGCGCTGACCAGCTGCTCGGCCCGCTCGGTCGCCGCGCGCACCACGCCCGCCATGCGGCGCAGCTCGGCCGTGTCGGCGTCCGGGTCGGCGAGCGTCACGTCCAGCTCGGTCCGGATGACGGCGAGGGGCGTGCGCAGCTCGTGGGACGCGTTCGCGACGAACCGCCGCTGCGACTCGAACGCCGCCTGGAGCCGGTCGAGCATCTCGTCGAACGTGTCGGCCAGCTCGGCCACCTCGTCCCGCGGCCCGGCCAGCCGCAGCCGCTCCCCCAGCGACTCGGCCGACAACCGGCGGGCCGCGTCGGTCACGTCGTGCACGGGTTGGAGCACCCGACCGGTGATGGTCCACGCGAGCAGGGCCGCCGCGGCGACGACGCACAGGAACGCGATGGAGCCGGACCGCAGCACGTCGTCCCTGGCCTGCTCACCGAGCAGGTCCATCAACGCGCCGGCGTCCACCTCCCGCCCGTCCACGACGACCGTGCTGCCCTCGGCGAAGCGGGGCGAGGAGGCGATGACGCGGCCGACGAGCAACCACCCGAGCAGGAGCAGCAGGCCGCTCACGAACGCGACCAGGCCGGTCGCGAGGAGCGTGAGCCGCGTCCGCAGCCCGGGTCCGCGCCTGCGGACCAGCTCAGAGTTCAGCGGAACCTGCCGTGGGCACGCGGTAGCCCGAGCCGACCACCGTGTCGATGATGCCCGGCTCGCCGAGCTTCTTGCGCAGCGTCATCACGGTGACGCGGACGGTCGTGGTGAACGGGTCGGCGTTCTCGTCCCAGACGCGTTCCAGCAGCTCCTCGCTGGAGACGACGGAGCCCTTGGCGGCGAGCAGCACCTCCAGGACGCCGAACTCCTTGCGGGTCAGCTCCACGGGCCTGCCTCCCCGGCGCACGGTGCGCCGGGCCGGGTCCAGCTCCACGTCGCGGGCGGTGAGCAGCGGCGGGGTGGCCGGGGTGGCGCGGCGGGCCAGGGCGCGGACGCGGGCGACCAGCTCGGGGAACGCGAACGGCTTGGCGAGGTAGTCGTCGGCGCCCAGGGAGAGCCCCGCGACCCGGTCGTCCACGCCGGCGCTCGCGGTGAGCATCATGACCCTGGTCAGCGCCCCGGAGCTGAGGATCTCCTTGCACAGCTCGTCCCCGGACATGCCGGGCAGGTCGCGGTCGAGGACGACCACGTCGTACCGGGTCACGGTCGACTTCTCGTGGCCGGTCTCGCCGTCGTAGGCGACGTCGACCGCCATGCCTTCGCGCCGCAGGCCACGCGCGATCGCGTCGGCCAGCGGCACCTCGTCCTCGACTACCAGGATCCGCACCACACAAAGGTGCCACACATCCCTGAGAGGCTGCTTAGCGCGCGGTTGCCGGCAGGCCGGTGGACCCGGCGGTGGCGCGGCCGGAGCGGTGCTCCCGGATCGGCGCGCCGCTGCGGGCGGTGTCCACCCCGGTCGCCGTGGCCCGGCCGCCGGCCGCCTGCGGTCTCGGCCTGCGCGGGATCGAGCTGCGGGAGTAGCGCCCCCTGCCGGGTGGTGGCCCGGCAGGGGGCGGTGGGTTACTTGTCGGCGGACGCGACCGCTTCGGCCGGGTCGGAGGCGGCCACCCACTCGGTGACGCGGCGGGCGACGTCCTGGGCCGTCAGGCCGAGGTCGGTCAGGACCTCGCCGCGTTCGCCGTGGTCGTGGAAGGACTGCGGGATGGCCAGGTCGCGCAGCGGGGTGTCGACGCCCGCGTCGCGGAGGGCGGCGGCCAGGGCCCAGCCGAAGCCGCCGTGCCGGCCGTTGTCCTCGACGGTGACGACGAGGCGGTGCGCGGCGGCCATCGCGGGCAGGTCGACGGGGACGGGGAAGACCCAGCGCGGGTCGACCACGGTGACGCCGATGCCCTGGTCGGCGAGGCGTTGGGCGGCGGCCAGGCCCAGCTCGCCGAACGCGCCCACGGTGACCAGGAGGACGTCGGAGCCGGAGCGGTGCAGGACGTCGACGTCGCCCACGCGGTCCAGGGCCGGCAGGTCCGGGCCCACGGACGCCTTGGGGTAGCGGACGACGGTGGGCGCGTCGTCGACGCGGACGGCTTCGCGCAGCTCTTCGCGCAGCGTGGCGGCGTCGCGGGGGGCGGCCACGCGGATGCCCGGGACCAGGCCGCAGATGGACAGGTCCCACATGCCGTGGTGGGACGCGCCGTCCGGGCCGGTGATGCCCGCCCGGTCCAGCACCACGGTGACGCCCTGCTTGTGCATGGCGACGTCCATCAGGAGCTGGTCGAAGGCGCGGTTGAGGAAGGTGGCGTAGATCGCCACGACGGGGTGCAGGCCGCCCATGGCCAGGCCGGCGGCGGAGGTCATGGCGTGCTGCTCGGCGATGCCCACGTCGAAGCAGCGCTCCGGGTACAGGCCCGCGAACTTGTCCAGGCCCGTCGGGCCGCGCATGGCGGCGGTGATGGCCACCAGGTCGGGGCGCTCGCCGCCGAGGGCCGCCAGCTCGTCGGCGAACACGTGGGTCCAGGTCCGCTTGGACGGGCCGATGTTCTCGCCGGTGATCGGGTCGATGACGCCGGTGGCGTGCATCTGGTCGGCCTCGTGGTTCTCGGCGGGCGCGAAGCCGTTGCCCTTGCGGGTGACCGTGTGCACGATCACCGGCCCGCCGAAGGACTTCGCGCGGCGCAGGGCCGATTCCAGGGCGGTGGTGTCGTGGCCGTCGACCGGGCCGATGTACTTCAGGCCGAGGTCCTCGAACATGGCCTGCGGGCTGAGGGCGTCCTTGATGCCGCGCTTGGCCGCGTGCAGGGCCGCGTAGACGGGCTTGCCGACGAACGGGGTGCCCTGGAGGGCGTTCCGGCCGCGCTCCAGGGCGCGTTCGTAGCCCGGTTGCAGCCGCAGCGAGGAGAGGTGGTCGGCCAGGCCGCCGATGGTGGGCGAGTAGGAGCGGCCGTTGTCGTTGACCACGATGACGACGGGGCGGTCGGTGCCGGAGGCGATGTTGTTGAGCGCCTCCCAGCACATGCCGCCGGTGAGCGCGCCGTCGCCGACGACGGCGACGACGTGCCGGCGCTGGCCGGTGAGCTGGTATGCCTTGGCCAGGCCGTCGGCGTAGGACAGGGCGGTCGAGGCGTGGCTGTTCTCCTCGACGTCGTGCTCGCTCTCGGCGCGGGACGGGTAGCCGGACAGGCCGCCCTTCTGGCGCAGCGTGTCGAAGCCGTCGCGGCGGCCGGTGAGGATCTTGTGCACGTAGCTCTGGTGCCCGGTGTCGAAGACGACCGAGTCGTGCGGCGAGTCGAAGACCCGGTGCACGGCCACGGTCAGCTCGACGACGCCGAGGTTGGGCCCGAGGTGCCCGCCGGTCCGGGAGACCTTCTCCACCAGGAACCGGCGGATCTCGTCGGCGAGCTGGACCAGCTCGTCCGGCCCCAGCCGTTTCAGATCCGCCGGTCCGTGCACGGATTCCAGCAGCGTCACGCGCTCCACCTCGCCCTGTGGTTCGGCTCCCCGATTCGTCCGGTCAGTCTACGGACCACGGGCTGAGACGCCTGTCAGCGAACGGGCTCCAGGAGGGCGACGCATTCCACGTGGTGCGTCATCGGGAACGCGTCGAACGCCCTGAGCTGGGTCAACCCGTAACCGTGCTGGGCGAAGGAGGCGATGTCGCGCGCGAGGGCTGCGGGATCGCACGCGACGTACACCACACGCGAGGGCCCGCTGCGGGCGATCGCGGTGACCACCTGGCCGCCCGCGCCCTTGCGGGGCGGGTCGAGGACGACGACGTCCGGCGGCAGGTCGGTGAAGCCGGGGCTGTCGAGCACGGCTTCGGTGCGGCCCGCGTGCCAGCTGATCTGCGGCTTGTCGGCGAGGTTGGCCTCGCCGTCGGCGACCGCGCCGCGCGAGGACTCGACCACGGCGACGGAGCCGCCCGGTCCGACCTGGTCGGCGAGCACGGAGGCGAACAGGCCGACGCCGCCGTAGAGGTCCCAGGCGCGGTCGCCGGGGCGGCAGGCCGCCCACTCGCCGACGACCCGGGCGAAGGTGTCCGCCGCGGCCGGGTGGACCTGCCAGAAGCCGTCGGAGCGCACGTCCCAGGTGCGGCCGGCGGCCTGTTCGACGGCCCGGCCGCTGCCCCGGCGCAGGCGCGACGGCCCGGGCGCGGGACGGCCGCCGCGGCGCGCGACCGGCGGGCCGACCTCGGTCAGGTGGACCTCACCGCCCGCGTCGCGGGTCACGACCAGCTCGGACCTGGCGGGCCAGGTGCGGTCGAGCACGCCGTCCAGCGCGCCGGGGACGGTGATCACGCAGTGGTCCACGGGGATGACCTCGTGGCTGCGGTGGGCGCGGAAGCCGGGGCGCCCGTCGCGGCCGACGGCCAGGCGCACCCGGGTGCGCCAGTCCTCCGGGCCGCCGGGCAGGGCTTCGACGACGACCTCCCGGTCGAGGCCGGCGAGGCGGTGCAGCTGCTCGGCGACGACGGCGGCCTTCAGCTCGCGCTGGGCGGGCCAGGAGGCGTGCTGCCAGTCGCAGCCGCCGCACAGGCCGGGTCGGGCGAACGGGCACGGCGGCTCCACCCGGTCCGGTGAGGCGTGCAGCACCTCCACGGCGTCACCCCGGCAGAACGAGCCGCCGGTGTCCTCGGTGATGCGGACGACGACCCGTTCGCCGGGCAGCGCGTGCCGGACGAAGACGACGCGGCCCTCGTGCCGGGCGACGCAGTGGCCGCCGTGCGCGACCGCGCCGACCTCGACCTCGATGAGCCGCCGCTCCCACGTCTGCGTCACTTGCCGTCCCCAACGCGCTTGTCCAGGCCGCGCCGGATCGCGCCGGGCGCCACCACGTCGTCGTTGTCGGTCACCTTCGAGGACGAGGCGAGCTGCCACGGCACGCTCGTCACCATCACGCCCGGCTGGAACAGCAGCCTGCCCTTGAGCCGCAGCGCGCTCTGGTTGTGCAGGAACTGCTCCCACCAGTGGCCGACCACGTACTCCGGGATGAACACGGTCACCACGTCGCGCGGGTTGTCCGTGCGGACGCGCCTGACGTAGTCCAGCACCGGTTTGGTGATCTCGCGGTAGGGCGACTCGATCACCTTCAGCGGCACCTTGAAGTTCTCCTTCTCCCACTCCCGCACGAGCCGGCGGGTGTCCCCGTCGTCCACGTTGACGGTGACCGCCTCCAGGATGTCCGGTCGGGTCGCCTTGGCGTACGCCAGGGCCCGCAACGTCGGCATGTGCAGCTTGGAGACCAGCACCATGGCGTGGTTGCGGGCGGGCAGCAGCTTCTGCCGCTCCTGCTGCCGCAGCTCCTCGGCGACGCGGTCGTAGTGCCGGCGGATCGCCGTCATCAGGGCGTAGAGGGCGGCCATCGCGGCGATGGCGATCCACGCGCCCTTGGTGAACTTCGTGATCAGCACGACGACCAGCACCGACGCCGTGAGCGCCAGGCCGAACGCGTTGATCGCCTGCGACCGGCGCATGCGGCGGCGGGCGACCGGGTCGTCCTCCTGGGCGAGCAGCCGGTTCCAGTGCCGGACCATGCCGATCTGGCTCATGGTGAACGACACGAACACGCCCACGATGTAGAGCTGGAGCAGCCGGGTGACCTCGGCGTCGAACGCGATGACCAGCACGATCGCCGCGCCGGCGAGGAACAGGATGCCGTTGCTGAACGCCAGCCGGTCGCCGCGGGTGTGCAGCTGGCGCGGCAGGTAGCGGTCCTGGGCGAGGATCGAGCCGAGCACCGGGAAGCCGTTGAAGGCGGTGTTGGCGGCCAGCACGAGGATCAGCGCGGTGACGACGGTGATGAAGAAGAAGCCGACCGGGAAGCCGTCGAACACCGCCCCGGCGATCTGGGCGACCATCGTCTTCTGCTCGTAGCCGGGCGGCGCGTTGACGAGCTGGTGCGCCGGGTTCTCGGCCATCTTCACGCCCGTGAGCTGGGCCAGCACGATCAGGCCCATCAGCATCGTGACCGCGATCAGGCCCATCATGAGCAGCGTGGTCGCCGCGTTGCGCGACTTCGGCTTGCGGAACGCGGGCACGCCGTTGCTGATCGCCTCGACGCCGGTCAGCGCCGCGCTGCCGGAGGAGAAGGCGCGCAGCACGAGGAACACGAACGCCAGGCCGACCAGGTGGTCGTCCTCGGCCCGCAGCTCGAAGCCCGCGCTCTCGGCGCGCATCTCGTCACCCAGGACGAAGCCCCGGAACAGGCCGTAGGCGATCATCAGGATGACGCCGACCATGAACGCGTAGGTCGGTACGGCGAACGCGCTGCCCGACTCGCGGATGCCCCGCAGGTTGATCGCGGTGAGCACGACGATCGCCGCGACCGCGAACGCGGCCTTGTGGGTGGCGACGAACGGGATGGCCGAACCGATGTTCGCCGCGGCCGAGGAGATGGAGACCGCGACCGTGAGGATGTAGTCCACGAGCAGGGCGCTCGCGACCGTGAGGCCCGCCCTGCGGCCCAGGTTGACCGTGGTGACCTCGTAGTCGCCGCCACCGGAGGGGTAGGCGTGCACGTTCTGCCGGTAGCTCGCCACCACCGTGAGCATCACGACGACGACCGCCGCGCCGACCCACGGTGCCAGGGCGTAGGCGGACAGGCCCGCCACCGACAGCACGAGGAAGATCTCCTCGGGCGCGTACGCCACGCTGGACATCGCGTCGGAGGCGAAGACCGGCAGGGCGATGCGTTTGGGCAGCAGCGTGTGGGCTAGTCGATCGCTGCGGAAGGGCCTGCCGACGAGGAGGCGCTTGGCCGCGGTTGCGAGCTTGGACACGGGTCGAAAGCGTAAGGGGTCAGGTCCCCTGGTCGGAGTAATCGTGGGTAGGTTCTCCGCAGGCGTCGTTCAGGAGGCTTTGGTGCACGTCGTGATCATGGGCTGCGGCCGGGTGGGCTCGTCCCTGGCCAAGGCGCTCGAACGCCTGGACCACCAGGTCTCGGTGATCGACAAGGAGGCGCAGGCGTTCCGCAGGCTGGGGTCGGACTTCCACGGCCAGCAGGTCGTCGGGAACGGCTTCGACCAGCGGGTCCTCATCGAGGCGGGCATCGAGCGGGCGGGCGCGTTCGCGGCCGTGTCCAGCGGCGACAACTCCAACATCATCTCGGCGCGGGTGGCCCGGGAGACGTTCGGCGTGGAGGCCGTGGTCGCGCGGATCTACGACGAGAAGCGCGCCGCGGTGTACGAGCGGCTGGGCATCCCGACCGTGGCCACCGTGCCCTGGTCCACCGACCGGTTCCTGCGGATGCTGCTGCCCGAGGGCACGGCGACGGCGTGGCGCGACCCGTCCGGCACCGTGGCCGTGCTGCCGCTGGAGCTGCACGAGGACTGGGTCGGCCGCACGGTGCGCGACCTGCAGGAGGCGACCGGCTGCCGGGTGGCGTTCGTGATGCGGTTCGGCACCGGCGTGCTGCCCGACTCCAAGACCGTGATCCAGGCCGACGACCAGGTGTACGTGGCCGCCCTGTCCGGCACCGTGACCGACGTGGCCGCGGCTGCGGCCCACGCGCCCGAGGAGAGCTGAGCGTGCGTATCGCGATTGCGGGTGCCGGCGCGGTGGGTCGTTCCATCGCGGCCGAGCTGGTGTCGGACGGGCACCAGGTGATGCTGATCGAGCGCGACCGGGCGCACTTCGAGCCGCACACCGTGGAGCAGGCCGAGTGGGTGCAGGCCGACGCGTGCGAGCTGTCCTCGCTGGAGGACGCCGGCATGCAGCTGTGCGACGTGGTGATCGCCGCGACCGGTGACGACAAGGTCAACCTGGTGGTGTCGCTGCTGGCCAAGACCGAGTTCGCGGTGCGGCGCGTGGTGGCGCGGGTGAACGACCCGGCCAACGAGTGGCTGTTCACCTCGTCGTGGGGCGTGGACGTGGCCGTGTCGACGCCGCGCATCCTGTCCGCGCTGGTCGAGGAGGCGGTGACGGTCGGCGACGTGGTGCGGCTGATGACCCTGCGCCAGGGTCAGGCCAACCTCGTGGAAATCACCCTCCCGGGCGACACCCCGCTGGCGGGTTCGCCGGTGAACGGGCTGGCGCTGCCGCGCGACGCCGCCCTGGTCACGATCCTGCGGGGCGGCCGGGTCATCGTGCCGTCGCCGGACGACACGCTGGAGGGCGGCGACGAGCTGCTGTTCGTGGCGGCCGCGGACGTGGAGCGGGAGATCCGCTCGGCGCTCGGGTACTGACCCGCGGCCGACGGCAGGGATCCCCGGCGGTGGGATCCCTGCGCGGCCCTAGCGCTCGTCGGCCCGCGCCGGCGCGGGCGGCTGCTCGGTCGAGGCGTCGAGCACCTCGTCGTAGATCGACCGCCCGGCCTCGGCGCGCAGGCGCTCCTCGGCCTCCCGGTTCTCCTCTTCCTCCCGGGCGAGGGCGGCCTTCAGGCGCTTGTCGGAGCGCCGCACGGCCCACACCGTGGCGACCAGGGCCACCGCCATCAGCGGGTAGCCCATGGCCAGGCGCGCGGCGGCCAGCCAGCCCACCGACGCCTCGTCGTACAGCCAGCGCTGCACCACGAACCGGGCGCAGAAGACCAGCGCCCACACCAGCGTGGCGATGTCGTAGTCGCGGACGCTCGCCTTGTCCTGGCGCCACGCCTGGCCCTGGCCGTTGAGGAACGACCAGATCACGCCCGCCAGGGGCCACCTGACCACGATGGAGAGGAGGAACACGCCGCCGTAGACGAGGCTCTGCCAGATGCCGAAGAGGAAGAAGCCCTTGGCGTCACCGGTCCGGTAGGCGATGAACGCGGCGATGCCGACGCCGAAGACGGCCGACACGGCGGGCTGCACCGAGCCCTTGCGCAGGGCCAGCACGATGCCGATCACCACGGCCGCCGCCAACGCGCTCCAGATCGCGGGCATCAGCCCGGCGAAGGCGTTGACCAGCACGAACACCACGACCGGCAACGAGGAGAACAGCAGGCCGCTCACGCCGCCCATCTGTTCGAGGAGGGTGGGCTGCTTCTCGGGCTCGTTCTCGGTCGTCATGAAGCGTTCTGCAACTCGTAGTAGGGGTTGTAGAGCACCTTGCGGCCGTCCCGAACGGCGATCCGGCCGCGGGCCTTGATGGTGCGGCCCGGCTCGATGCCCGCGATGCGGCGGCGGCCCAGCCAGACCAGCGTGACGCCCTCGGTGCCGTCGTACAGCTCGGCCTCCAGGGTGGCGGCGGCGTCGCGCGGGCACAGCTCGACGCTGCGCAGCCGGCCCAGGACCGTGACCTCCTGACCCGACCTGCAGTCGCACGCCCGCACCGCGCCGACCGCCTCGACTTTTCGGGACAGGTCGTCGGCGTCCAACTCGCTCACGTCGGTGGTCAGCCGACGCACGAGGCGGCGCCAGTAGCCGCCCCCAGTACCAGTCATCCCCGACTCCTGGAATGCGCGGGGCCTCGACGACGAGACCCGTCCACAGCCAGCGTAACCGGGTACACCCGACCGGGTATCCGGCTGGGGGAGGATCTCACGTCATGAAGTCGTCATCCGCCGTTCTGCTTCCCGGGACCGCGTCCGACGAGGTGTTCGTCGCCTCGGTGTTCGCCCGGCCGCTGGCCGCGGCGGGGTTCGCGCTGGTCGCGCCCGCCTCGCGGGACGTGCGGGGGCACCTGGCGGCGCTGGACGCCGCGTGGGCGGGAACGCCGCTGGTCGTGGGCGGTGTGTCGCTGGGCGCGCACGTGGCGGCGGCGTGGGCGGTTCGGCACCCCGAGCGGTGCGCGGGGCTGCTGGTGGCGCTGCCGGCCTGGCTCGGTCCGGCGGAGGGCGCGCCGGCGGCCGCGGCGGCGCTGGCCAGCGCGTCGGCGGTCGCGGAAGGGGGCGTCGACGGCGCGCTGACCGGCGTGGACGGGTGGCTCGGGGAGGAGCTGCGGCGGGCGTGGCCGCGCTACGGCGCGCGGCTGGCCGACGTGCTGCGGGAGGCGGCCGGGACGCCCGCGCCGACGCCGGCCGAGCTGGCCGGGCTCGCGGCGCCGGTCGGGATCGCCGCCTGCACCGACGACCCCGTTCACCCGTTCGAGGTAGCCCGGGAGTGGGTCGCGGCACTCCCCCGCGCCGCTCTGCGCACGACGACTCTGGCGGCGCTGGGCGCGGACCGGGAGTCCCTGGGCCGCGCCGCGCTCACCGCGTACTTGTCCGCCCGGGACTAGCCCTGTTGCTGCTGGGCCTGCGCCTGGATGTGCCGGGCGATGGCCTCGGGCAGCTCGATCGGCAACGGCGTGCGCACCGGCATCGCCTGCTCGCCCCGCACCACCACCGTGTACCGCAGCAACTCGTAGAGGGCGTCGGTCGCCCTGGCGCTCTGCTCCTCGGTGGGCGCCGCCGCGATGCCGCGCAGCATCCACCGCGGGCCGTCCACGCCGACCACGCGCAGGTGCACCTCGTTGTTGCGGGCGGCGATCTCCTCGCCCCACTCGCCGTTCTCCCGCAGGATGCGGAAGCCGTCGTTCTTGAACTGGGCGATCATCTCGCCGCTGACCTCCGGCCACAGCCGGTCCGACTTCGGCGCGGCGAACGCGCTCACGGTCAGCTGGCCGACCGTCGTCAGCAGGTGCACGGCCCGCACCGCGCCCGCCGGGTCCATCTCGACCTGCAACTGCGCGCCGTCGGGCACGGGCAGCCGGATCGAGCCCAGGTCCAGCCGGTTCAGGCCGTCGTCCGGGGCCCGGGTGGAGTCGAACGGCCCGTCCTCGTCGACCTCGCCGACGCCGTCGAACTCAACGTCGGGTTGCGCCGTCCCCCGGTTCGCGGAGTGCCTACCGCGCTTGCGGCGCCTTCCGAACATCGCCTTCACCCCTCCGTCCGGGCGAGCACGTCGTGCCCGCCTGTAGAGCCGTAGCCACCCGCGCCCCGCGCGGAAGCGGGCAGTTCCTCGACTTCGCGGAACACCGCGTGCTCCACCTTCTGCACCACCAGCTGGGCGATCCGGTCACCGCGCGCCAGCACTACGGGCTCACGCAGGTCGTGGTTCACCAGGCACACCCTGATCTCGCCCCGGTAGCCCGCGTCGATCGTGCCCGGGGTGTTGACCACGCTCAGGCCGACGCGCGCGGCCAGGCCGGAGCGCGGGTGCACGAACCCCGCGTACCCCTCCGGCAGCGCGATCGCGACACCGGTGCCGACCACCACGCGCTCCCCCGGTTCGATCACCACGTCGGTGGTCGTCACCAGGTCGGCGCCCGCATCACCCGGTCGGGCGTAGGTCGGGAGCGGGACGGTGGGATCGAGCCGGGACAGCAGGACCTCGACGCTGGGCACGGCGCGCGAGACTACCCTGGTGGCGTGAGCGAGACTGCTGTGACCGCCCCGATCGCCTTCCGCGAGCGGCTGTACGTGCCCTGGTGGGGGTGGCCGCTGCCGCTGGCCGCGGCCGTGCTGCTGGCCGCCGAGATCCACATGGGGTTCCCCGGCGTGCGGTCGTGGCTGCCCTACCTGGTCACGGTGCCGCTCGTCGTGCTGCTGATCGTGCGGATGGGCTCGGCGAAGGTCGAGGTGTCCGGCGGCGAGCTGCGGGTGGGGTCGGCGCACGTGCCGCTGGGGCTGCTCGGCGAGGTGGAGGTGTTCGACGCCAGGGGCAAGCGGAGGGCCATGGGGCCCGAGCTGGACCCGGCGGCCTTCGTGACCCACCGCGGGTGGGTCGGGCCGGTGGTGCGCGTCCAGCTGCGGGACCCGGCGGACCCGACGCCGTACTGGCTGTTCAGCGTGCGTTCGGCGGAGGAGCTGGCGGCGCTGCTGCGCGACCGGTGACCCGCGTCGGCGGGTCCGGGCGGCCACGGGGACCGGGCGCCACCCCGGCGGGTGGGGTGAGCGCCCAGGTCTGGTCGTAGGTGCTGGTGGTCGGTCGTGCGGTGCGGGCGTCGTGCGGGTGGAGCCGGTCGTTCGGTCGTGCGGGTTCGTGCCCGGTGGACGTGCCTCAGGCGCAGTCGCGGCAGATGTACTGGCCGTTGACTTCCTCGGCCAGCCTGCTGCGGTGGTGCACCAGGAAGCACTTCGAGCACGTGAACTCGTCCGCCTGCTTCGGCAGGACCTTGAACGTCAGCTCCTCACCGGACAGGTCGGCGCCCGGCAACTCGAAGTTCTCGGCGGTCGCGTCCTCGTCGATGTCGACGACCCCGGACTGCGTTTCGTTGCGCCGCGCCTTCAGCTCCTCGAGGGAGTCCTCAGCGAGTTCGTCCGCCTCGCTGCGACGCGGTGCGTCGTAGTCGGTCGCCATACTTCTTTCACCCCTGCGGTCAACGGAGACTGTTCGTGTCGCTGGTTAACGCACCAGCGCCCCTGTTTGTGCCCTCCGTCCCCAGTGACGGAGGTCTCGCTCGTGCGGCCGGGCGCCAACCCCCTGTTCGTCGACGCTTCCCGGTGTCCGGCGGTGCGCGGAGCGCCGAGAGGGTAGCTCATCCATCAGGGGGTCGTGCAGCGGGTTCCCCCTAATTGAGCAGACGGGTGACACGACCTTCGCACGCTGGCCAGATAGGCTTGGACGGCATCACCCACCCGGTGCTCCCGCGCTCCGCTGCCCGACCAGGGCGTCGACCGTCCGCGACCGGGTGATTGCACCCCGCTACACCCGGCCCGAGGCGCGGGACGGCGGGGCGCGGCATAGCCTGATCACTGTCGAGCACGAGGCCAGGGGAGGTCGACGGACGTGGGACCCGGTTCGGGGAACAGCGGGTCGACGCGGTACCGGAAGCGGCGGCCGTGGCCGGCGCTCGTCCTCTTCTTGGTGCTGGTGGTCGCCACCGTCGTGGTGTGGAACCGGGTGCTGTCGGAAGCCGGTGACGTCGACGCGGCCATCAAGTGCAACCCGCCCGGCGGTGCGCCGTCGGCCGCGGCGGACGCCCCGGCCGCGCCGGCCGCCGAGCCGCCGGTGCCGCTGGGCACCGTGCTGGCGCACGACGCGCTGGACCGGACGGACCCGGTGCCGGTCGGCCAGGTGCAGTTCCGCGTGTTCAACGCGAGCACCCAGCGCAACCAGGCGCGGTTCGTCGCGTCGACGTTGGCCGAGCTGGGCATGAAGCAGGCGGCCGACCCAGGCAACGACCCGGTGTACCCGGCGCAGGACATGGACTGCCGCGGGCAGATCCGGTTCGGCGCGCCCGGTGCGGGGGCCGCGCGGACGTTGAGCCTGGTCGAACCCTGCCTGGAGCTGGTGCGCGACGAGCGGCAGGACGCGACCGTGGACGTGGCGATCGGGCAGAAGTTCAGCGAGGTGAAGCCGAACAACGACGCCCGCAAGGTGCTGGACCAGCTCGCCGAGTGGGCCGCCCAGCAGCCGGAGCAGCAGGGCGGCCAGGCCGCCGAGGACTCCACCCCGCTGTCCCTGAACCCGGACAACCTCAAGGGCGCGCGCAGCACCCCCTGCTAACCCCCACCTCCCCGTGTGTCGAACCCCCGGGTCCCGTGTGTCGAACCCTCAGACCTCGTGTGTCGAACGCTCGGGCCTCGTGTGTCGAACGCTCAAGACCCCCGAGTTCCACGTTCGCGTCCCCACCCGCGGGACCTGAGCGTTGAACTCGCGGTGCCTGAGCGTTCGACACACGAGGTCTGGAGGTTCGACACACCGGACCTGGGGGTTCGACACACGGGAGTGGCGGGGTCAGACGGCGGGGAAGCCCGAGGTGAGCAGGGCGTCGAGGAGGGCGTCGGCGATGCCCGGGGCGGCGGCGAAGGTGGCGTCCGCGCCCAGTTCCGGGAATTCACCCGGCAGGTGGACAACGGCACCCGCCTCGCTCGCCAGCAGGGCCCCCGCCGCCCAGTCCCAGCGGCCCAGCGCGTGCTCGGCGTAGGCGTCCAGCCGGCCCGCCGCGACGGCGCACAGGTCCAACGACGCGGCACCGGCCCGCCGCACGTCCCGCACCCTGGTCGCCAGCCGGGCCCACGCGTCCGCCTGCCGCTGCCGCCGCTCCGGCCGGTAGGCGAAGCCGTAACCCAGCAGGGACAGGTCCAACCGGGTGGCGTCGGAGACCTCCAGCCGACGCCCGTCCAGCCACGCGCCGCCGCCCCGCGCCGCCGTCCACACCCGGCCGCTGACGGGCTCCACCACGGCACCCGCCACGGACGCGCCGTCGACCTGCGCGGCGATCGACACGGCGTAGTGCGGGATGCCGTACAGGTAGTTCACGGTGCCGTCGATCGGGTCGACGACCCAGGTCAGGCCCTCGACGGCGGCGTCACCGCCCTCCTCCTCCCCGATCACCGGCTCCCCCGGCCGCAGCTCGGCGAGCCGTCGCCGGACCAGCTGTTCGGACGCGCGGTCCGCCGCGGTCACCACGTCGGTGGCACTGCTCTTGGTGTCGACGTCGGCCACGGCGGCTTCGCGCATGGTCACGGTCAGCTCGCCGGCCTCACGGGCCACCCGAACGGCGACGTCGACCAATGAGCGAGGATCGAAACGCAACTGTTCCTCCTGCGTCACTCTCACGGGACTATCGGAGAACCGCAGGCTAATGTCTGCGGCCACGGTTACTGAATCGAGTAGGAAGGGCCACGGGGATGGGCATGACCCGCGGGTTCGGCGTGGACATCGGCGGTTCGGGCATCAAGGGCGGTCTCGTGGACCTCGAAGCGGGGGCACTGGAGGGTGAGCGCCTGCGCATCACAACGCCCCAGCCGTCGACGCCGGACGCGGTCGCCGACGTGGTCGCCGAGATCGTCGAGAAGTTCAACTGGGAGGGCCCGGTCGGCGTCACGCTGCCGTGCGTCGTCAAGCACGGCGTCGCGCACTCCGCGGCCAACGTGGACAAGGCGTGGATCGGCACGGACGCGGCGTCCCTGTTCGCCGCCCGGCTCGGCCGCCCGGCCGACCAGGTCGTGGTCCTCAACGACGCCGACGCCGCCGGCATCGCCGAGATGCGGTTCGGTTCCGGTGTCGACCGGGACGGCCTGGTGGTGCTGCTGACGTTCGGCACCGGCATCGGCAGCGCCCTGTTCCTGGACGGCAGGCTCGTGCCCAACACCGAGTTCGGCCACCTGGAGGTCGACGGCCACGACGCGGAGAAGCGCGCGGCGGCCTCGGTGAAGGAGGACAAGGGCCTGACCTGGGCGGAGTGGGCGCCCCGGGTGTCCCGGTACATCAACGTGCTGGAGAACCTGATCTGGCCGGACCTGGTCATCGCGGGCGGCGGGGTCAGCAAGAAGGCGGAGAAGTGGCTCCCCCTGCTGGAGGTCCGCACGGAGGTGGTCGCCGCGGCGCTGAAGAACGACGCGGGCATCGTGGGCGCGGCCGTGGCCGCCGCGCACGGCCTGCGGCACTGATTTCCGCCGCGTTCCACCTGCGAGAACGCGTGCCGGACCACCTCGGATGACGCCGGGGCGCAACGGCACGCGATTCTCGTCGTTACAATGGAACGGTGCCCCGCTGACGAACGATCCGGCGGGGGTCCCCCGTACTCAGGCGACCGAGGTTCGCGCCCTTCGGTCGTCCTTGATCGACAGTCGCGAAAGGGCGTACGTGGCAGCCGCGAAGACGACTCAGGCAGCTAAGGCTGACGCCGAGGAGACGCCCAAGGCCACCTCGGCGAGGAAGGCCCCGGCGAAGAAGCCGGCGGCGAAGACCGCCGCGGCGGGGAAGACGGCCACGCGGGCGCCGCGCAAGACGGCCGCCAAGGCCGCCGCGGCCGCGCCCGGCAAGGTGAAGAAGGACGGCGAGGAGCCGGACGACCTCGAAGGCGCCCCGGACGCCGAGGACCTGGTCGACGAGGTCGAGCTGATCGACGAGCCGGTCGAGGAGGAGCCCGCCGAGGAGGAGGCCAAGCCCGGCGAGGGCGACTTCGTCTGGGACGAGGAGGAGTCGGAGGCCCTGCGGCAGGCCCGCAAGGACGCCGAGCTCACCGCGTCGGCCGACTCGGTCCGCGCCTACCTCAAGCAGATCGGCAAGGTCGCCCTGCTCAACGCGGAGGAGGAGGTCGAGCTCGCCAAGCGCATCGAGGCCGGCCTCTACGCCGCCGAGCGGGTCCGCCGCGCCGAGGACGAGCAGGAGAAGCTGACCCCGCAGCTGCGCCGCGACCTGCGGTGGATCGTGCGGGACGGCGAGCGCGCCAAGAACCACCTGTTGGAGGCGAACCTCCGCCTGGTCGTGTCGCTGGCCAAGCGCTACACCGGTCGCGGCATGGCGTTCCTGGACCTGATCCAGGAGGGCAACCTCGGCCTGATCCGCGCGGTCGAGAAGTTCGACTACACCAAGGGCTACAAGTTCTCCACGTACGCGACGTGGTGGATCCGGCAGGCGATCACCCGCGCGATGGCCGACCAGGCCCGCACCATCCGCATCCCGGTGCACATGGTCGAGGTCATCAACAAGCTGGGTCGCATCCAGCGCGAGCTGCTCCAGGACCTGGGCCGCGAGCCCACCCCGGAGGAGCTGGCCAAGGAAATGGACATCACCCCGGAGAAGGTGCTGGAGATCCAGCAGTACGCCCGGGAGCCCATCTCGCTGGACCAGACGATCGGCGACGAGGGCGACAGCCAGCTCGGCGACTTCATCGAGGACTCCGAGGCCGTGGTGGCGGTGGACGCGGTGTCGTTCACCCTGCTGCAGGACCAGCTCCAGTCGGTGCTGGCGACGTTGTCCGAGCGCGAGGCGGGCGTGGTGCGGCTGCGGTTCGGCCTCACCGACGGCCAGCCGCGCACGCTGGACGAGATCGGCCAGGTCTACGGCGTGACGCGCGAGCGGATCCGGCAGATCGAGTCGAAGACGATGTCGAAGCTGCGGCACCCGTCCCGGTCCCAGGTGCTGCGCGACTACCTGGACTGATCCGGCAGGCGCTCGACGGAGCGAGGGCCCTCCCGACCACCCGGTCGGGAGGGCCCTCGCCCGTGCGGACCCTTCACCCGGACAGCCGCCGAACCTCCCTCACCCTCCGTGCGTCCTTGGAAGTGGGCGCGGCCGCCGGGGGGCGGCACGGGGAACGCGCCGGCACAGGGGGAAGCACACCATGAGCGAACGTCGCACCGGAGCACGCCTGTCGCGCCTGGCCTCGGCCGAGGCGCTGGGGTGGTCGCCGTGGCCCGAGCACGTCGGCAACGGCGAGGAGGGCGACTACCCGTACGTCGCCAACTACGGCAAGGGCCTGCCGCACGACGAGGTCGGCGAGGTGCGCCCCGAGGCGTACCACGCGCTGTTGCGGGCCCTGGCCACCGGCCGGTCCGAGGACTTCGAGCGGGTCCCGCTCGGCCGCGGGGTCAGGCTCACGAACCCGCAGGCGGGCCTCGGGTTCGACCTGGAGGGCCGGACCCGCAGGCGCTCGCGCTGCCGCCCGCGCCGCGCCTGGACAGCGCCCGCCACTCCGCCGAGGCGGTCGAGCTGTACTGGATGGCCCTGACCCGGGACGTCCCGTTCACCTCCTACGCCGAGGACCCGTCGATCGCGCGGGCCGCGGCGGAGCTGTCCCGGTTGAGCGACTACCGGGCGCCGAAGGTCGACGGCCGGGTCACGCCGGCCACCGTCTTCCGCGGCGGCACGCGCGGCGACCTGCGGGGACCGTTCGTGTCGCAGTTCCTGCTGCGCGACGTCCAGTACGGCACGTTGCGGGTCCCGCAGCGGCACGACACCGTGCGGCGCGGCCAGGACTTCCTGACCGGGTTCGAGGAGTGGCGGGCGGTGCAGGAGGGCGGCCGGGTCCCGCCGATCCGGCGCGACCACGTCAACCGCCGCTACCTGCGCAACGGCCGGGACCTGGCCAACTACGTGCACTTCGACGCGCTGTACGAGGCGTACTTGAACGCGGCGCTGGTCCTGCTGGACCTGGGCGCGCCGTTCGACGTCGGCAACCCGTACCGGCACTCGGCCAACCAGGTCGGTTTCGGCTCCTACGGCGGGCCGCACCTGCTGTCGCTGGTGACGGAGGTGGCGACGCGGGCGTTGAAGGCGACGTGGTTCCAGAAGTGGTTCGTGCACCGCAGGCTGCGGCCGGAGGCGTTCGGCGGCCGGGTGCACGCGCACCTGTCCGGCCTGCGCGACTACCCGATGATCGACCGCGAGGTGCTCGACTCGGAGGCCGTCGGGCTCACCCGCGAGCGGCACGGCTCCCACCTGCTGCCGCAGGCGTTCCCGGAGGGCTCGCCGACGCACCCGGCGTACGCGTCGGGTCACGCGACCGTCGCCGGGGCCTGCGTCACGGTCCTGAAGGCGTGGTTCGACGAGTCGTGGGTGCTGCAGGACCCGGTGGTGCCCAACGCCGAGGGCACCGCGCTGGAGCCCTACCGCGGTGACGACGTGCTCACCGTCGGTGGCGAGCTGGACAAGGTCGCCGCGAACGTCGCGACCGCCCGGAACATGGCGGGCGTGCACTGGCGGTCGGACTTCACCGAGGCCGTGCGGCTGGGCGAGGAGGTCGGGATCGGGGTGCTGCGCGACCACGTGCGGGTGCACCACGAGGTCGCGTCGTTCGGCCTGACGCGGTTCGACGGGCGGCGGGTGAGCGTCTGAGCGGGCGGTCGAACGGCCCGTGAACCGGACGGATCATGTCCGGATCGTGGAACCCGGGAGCGTGTTCGCTCTGGGCTGACCAAAGTGTTACCGATCACATCGGCGGCCCTCCGGGGCCCACCTTCCGGAGCAGCGGGGGTGCGTCGAACGCCGTATCCGCAGGTAGAAAAACCGTTGCGGTGACTGCGGAACGTGAGCACGGGCGGATCGATCGGCTGGAAATGCCAGGTTCCGACCACCCTGGCGCCGGGTAAAGGACGAGTGACGCGGGTCGCCACGGCCCAGGGAACACTGACTTACGCCCGTGCGTCTGCAAGAGTGGAAGCAGCGAGCACGGCGCACCCGCCAGATGCGAAGTGGTCGCAGCTAGGTGTGAGGGCACCGATCCCCGGTGCCGGGACGGAGGGAGATTTCCATGACTACCACGCTCACCCGCCCCGCGTTGACCGCTGCCGACCGCTGCGACCGCTGCGGGGCTGCTGCCCAGGTTCGCGCCGTGCTCCCCTCCGGGGGCGAGCTGCTGTTCTGCGGGCACCACGCCCGGGAGCACAGCACGAAGCTGCGCGAGCTCGCTGCCGAGTTGCAGCAGGGCTGAACACCACGGGTCCCGGCAGGGGCCCGTAGCACCCTAGCCGTCCGGGGCGGGGATCCGACGAGGATCCCCGCCCCCCTCATTTTCGGGTGCTCACCACGCGTTCCGCCCGTGACACCGGGTGTCACGGGCGGAGGTGCGGCTTTCGGACGCGCGGCCGGGCGGCGGGTCAGATGTCGCCGAGGACGGGTTCGAAGGCCAGCTCGGCGGCGCCGACGAGCTTGGCGTCGCGGCCGAGCGGCGACGAGACGATCCTGGTGCCGCCGACGGCGCGGGAGACCAGCGACCGCGTCTGCACGGTGCGCCGCAACTGCTCCACCAACGACTCCGGCAGCGCGGTGAACAGGTCGCCCAGGACCACCAGCTCCGGTCCGAGCATGTTGACCACCGTGATCAGCCCCATGGCCAGCCACTCGGTGAACTCGCCGAGCCGGTGGGCGACGCTGTCCGGCGAGCCCGCCAGCGACCGCAGCTCGGCCACCACCGTGCCGCGCGGCGCGTTCTCGGGCAGCGAGAGGGCCCGGCACAGCGCCGCCTCGCCCACCTCGGTCTCCCAGCAGCCCTGGCAGCCGCAGTAGCAGTGCCGGCCGCCGGGCCGCACCACCATGTGCCCCAGTTCGCCGACGTAGCCGCCGGTGCCGCGCAGCGGTTGGCCGCTGGAGATCACTCCGCCGCCGATGCCGACGTCGGCGGAGATGTAGACGATGTCCGACGAGCCGCGCGCCGCACCGCGCACGTGCTCGGCCAGCGCGCCCAGCTCGGCGTCGTTGCCGACCTGGACGGGCACCTTGAGCACCGAGGACAGCCGTTCGCCCAGCGCCACGTCGGTCCAGTGCAGGTTCGGCGCCTCGTGCACGTGCCCGTCGGCGCGGCGGACCACGCCGGGCACGGAGACGCCGACGCCGACCGCGGTCACGTCCAGCTCGTCGGCCAGGAGCTTGGCCGAGTCGGCGATGTGCGTGATCACCTCGCCGGGGTCGCGGGTCCGCTGGTGCAGGTTCCACGAGTCCCGGCCGAGGATGTCGCCGCCGAGGCCCACCACGGCCATCGCCACCTGCTCGACGCGGATGTCGATGGCCAGGACGGCGGCGGCCTGGGGCTGCGGCAGCACCAGCAGCGACGGGCGGCCGGCGCCGGAGCGCTGCGCCGGCACCCGTTCGGCCACCACGCCGGATTCGGCCAGGCCGTCCACCAGGGCCTTGATCGTGCTGCGGTTGAGGCCCAGCTCAGCCGCCAGCGACGCCCTGGTGGAGGGCCCGTCCACGTGCAGCCGGCGCAGCAGCGCCGTCCTGTTGTGCCGTCGTACCTCGTCGGGCCGGGCTCCCGCGGTCGGTGAGCTCACGTCAGCGGGCGGCGGTGGCCGCCCGGCGGCGGGACAGCGCGTCGACGCTCGCGGCGAGCAGCAGCACCAGACCGGTGACGATGTAGACCACGGCGGCGGGCTGGTTGAGCAGGCCCATGCCGTTCTGGATGGTCGCCAGCACCGCGCCACCGACGACCGCGTCGCGCAGCTTGCCCTTGCCGCCGAACAGCGACGTGCCGCCGATGACGGCCGCGCCGACCGCCATGAGCAGCGTGTTGCCGCCACCCGCGTTCGGGTCGACCGAGCCGACCTTCGACGAGTAGACGATCGCGCCGATGGCCGCCAGCGAGGAGGCGATGACGAACACGCTCATCCGGATCTGCGCCACGTTGATGCCGGCGCGGCGGGCGGCTTCCTGGTTGCCGCCGACGGCGTAGACGTGCCGGCCGTAGCTGGTGCGCTCCAGCACGAAGGTGCCGATGACCAGCATCACGAGCACGATCGGCACGACGAACGGCACGCCGGCGATCACGACGAGGCTGCTCTGCGACCGGTTCTGCGTCAACGCGTAGGTGGCCGCCGCGGCCAGCACGAGGACCGCGCCGACCTTGATCAGCACCATCGGGGTGGGCGGTGCCACCAGGCCCTTGCGCAGCCGGCTGAAGTGGCGGACGAGCACGATCGCCGCGTAGCCGCCGGCCGCGAGGACGAACAGGATCCAGGAGCCCGCGGTGTCCAGGTTGCCGTTGGCGACGTTGAACAGGGTGTCGTCGCGCAGGCCGAGGGTGCCGCCCTCGCCGATGAACTGCAGGATGACGCCGCCCCAGGCCAGGAACAGCGCCAGGGTCACCACGAACGACGGGATGCCGACGCGGGCGACCAGGAAGCCGGTGATGCAGCCGATCGCGGTGCCGACGCAGACGGCGAGCAGCATCTCGACCCACGGGTTGGCCGGCACGCCGATCAGCGAGATCGCCAGCGCCACGAGCGACAGGGCGGTGCCCGCCCAGATGCGCATCAGCGCGGCGAGCACGGCGGCCACCGCGAGCAGGGCGCAGAACAGGTAGAAGACGGTGTCGCCCATGCCGCCGAGCAGGTTGCCGCCCTTGATCAGGTGCAGCGCCATCACCGCGGCGGTGACGCCGGACGCGGTGCCGGCGGACAGGTCGATCTCGCCCAGGAGCAGGACGAACACCAGGCCCATGGCGATGATGACGACGCTCGCGCCCTGCGCGAGCAGGTTGGCGATGTTGCCCAGCGTCAGGAACGTGTCGGCCAGCGAGCTGAACACGATCAGCAGCACGACCAGGCCGAGCAGCGCGGGCAGGGAGCCCAGTTCGCCGCCGCGCAGGCGTGCCACGTAGTCGCGCACCGCCTCGCCGGTGGACTGGGACGTGGTGTCGATGCCGAAGTCGGAGATCGCGCCCTGGGGTGCGTCGGGGGCGGTCTCGCTGGTGGTGTTGGTCATGCTGCGTTCCTCGTCGTGGGGAGCTGTGCGCGGCATCAGATGGTGGCGGTCTCGGGGCGGGCGATGCCCAGGTCGCCGGAGCGGCCCGCGGTGATCAGCTCGACCACCTGGCCGTGGGTGACGTCCTTGGTGTTGACCTCGGCGGCCATGCGGCCCAGGTACAGGCACGCGATGCGGTCGGCGACCTCGAACACGTCGTTCATGTTGTGGCTGATCAGCACGACGCCCAGGCCCTGCTCGGCGAGCCGGCGCACCAGGTCGAGGACCTGGCGGGTCTGCGCGACGCCCAGGGCGGCGGTCGGCTCGTCCAGCAGCACGACCTTGCTGTTCCACAGGACGGCCTTGGCGATGGCCACGGTCTGCCGCTGGCCGCCGGACAGGGACGCGACCTGCGTGCGCACCGACTTGACCGTGCGCACCGACAGCGAGGTCAGCGTCTTGCGGGCGGCCTGCTCCATGTCCGCCTCGTCCAGCATGCCCAGCTTGCCGCGTTCCCGGCCCAGGAACATGTTCTGCACGATGTCGAGGTTGTCGCACAGCGCGAGGTCCTGGTAGACGACCTCGATGCCCAGGTGCGCGGCGTCGCGGGGACCGTGGATCTGGACCTCCCGGCCGTCGAACACGACCTGGCCGGAGTCGGTCGGGTGGATGCCCGCGATGCACTTGACCAGCGTCGACTTGCCCGCGCCGTTGTCGCCGACGAGGGCGGTGACCTGGCCGGGGTACACGGCGAAGTCGATGTCGTGCAGGACGTGCACGGGCCCGAAGCTCTTGTTGATGCCGCGCAGCTCGAGGATCGGCTCGCTCACTGGAATTCCTCCGTCTAACCCGTCTGAGGGGGCTAACCCGTTCCCAGGCCACCCGCGCGGGGTGGACGCGCCGGGGCGGGGTGCGTCTCCCACACCCCGCCTCGGCGCGAACCTGGACTGCTACTTGATGCCGAGCTCGGTGCAGGCGGCGGCCAGGTCGGCCACGCAGACCTCCGACGCCTTGACGAAGCCGGCGTCCACGACGACCTTGACCTTGTCCTTGGTGATCAGCTGCGGGGTGAGCAGCACGGACTTGACGTCGCGCTTGCCGGTGGGGTCGTTCACGGAACCGGTGGCGATCTTGTCCGCGGCGGCGGTGTCGTTCTTGGCCAGCGCGGCGGCCAGCTTGGCGGTCGCCTCGGCCTCCTCGTTGATCGGCTTGAACACGGTCATGAACTGGTCGCCGCGCAGCACGGCCTGCAGGCCGTCCGGGGTGGCGTCCTGGCCGGTGACCGGGACCTTGCCGTTCAGGCCGTACTTCTTCAGCACGGTGATGACCGCGCCGGCGAGGCCGTCGTTGGCAGCGACGACGCCGTCGACCTTCTGGCCGTTGCCGGTCAGGATCTGCTCGAACGTGGTGCCGCCGACCTGGTTGTCCCACTTGTCGATCGGCTTGGACTGCACGAGCTTGTAGTCGCCGGCCTCGTACTTCGGCTTCAGCACCTTCTGCTGGCCGTTGTAGAACAGCGTGGCGTTGTTGTCGGTCGGGGCGCCCTCGATCTCGATGACCTCGGCCGGCTTCTTGCCCGGCGCCAGCGCCTGCAGGCCCTGGACCAGGCCCTGGCCCTGCAGCTCGCCGACCTTCTCGTTGTCGAACGAGACATAGTACTTCGAGCTGCCGCCCAGGTTGAGCCGGTCGTAGTCGATGACCGGGATGCCCTGCGCCTCGGCCTTCTTCGCGACGGTCGCGCCGACCTCGCTGTTCGGCGTGGCGATGATCAGCACCTTGACGCCGGCGTTGATCATGCCGTCGGCGAGCGTGGAGAACTTCTGCACGTCGCCCTGGGCGTTCTGGATGTCCGCCTGGAGGCCCTCGGCCTCCAGCGCCTTCTTCAGGAGCGGCTTGTCGAAGCCCTCCCAGCGCGCGGAGCTGGCGGTCTCGGGGAGGATGACGCCGACCTTCGCGCCGCCCGAGCCGCTGTTCGTGTTGGTGTCCGAGGTGGTGCTGCCACCCGAGGACGTGTTGGCGCCACATGCCGTCATGGCCACGGCGAGGCCGGTGCCAAGGGCGATGAGAGCGAGGCTCTTGCTGCGCATCCGCCATCCCTTTCACGCAGGAGCGTAAATGTTGTGGCGCACAACGTATGCCCCGACCCACGGTGACTGGAAGCACACTTGACCGGTACAGTGGGCACGATGCGCTAACGACGAGGTAACCGGACGGTCATCTGACTACGCCTAATGCAGTAGTTCGTTACGAGCGGTCACAACAAAGGTCACCACGAGCGCAACGTGGCGATCCGCTCCTCGAGCTGCTCGATGCTCGCCATCGCCGTCGGCGGGCCGCCGCAGTACTCGCGCAACTGGTTGTGGATCTTGCCGTGCGGCTTCTTCGTGCGGTGGTGGTGCATGGCCACCAGGGTGTTGAGCTCCTTGCGCAACTGCGCCAGCCGCTCCTGCACGCTCGCCGGCCGGGCGGGCGCGGGCGGCGGGGGCGCGGCGACCTGGCGCTTGCTGGCCTCGACCAGCTGCTTCTCCTGCCGCTGCCGCAGCAGCGCGCGCACCTGGTCGGGTTCGAGCAGGCCGGGCAGCCCCAGGTACTCCTGCTCCTCGTCGCTGCCGGCGAACGCGGCCGTGCCGAACGACGACCCGTCGTAGATCACCTGGTCCAGCTCGGCGGAGGCGCCCAGCGCGGTGAACGCCCGCTCCTCCTCGCCCGGCTCGTCCTTGACCTGGTTGGCCTGCGACAGCAGCTCGTCGTCCCAGCCGTCCTTCTCCCGGTGCGGCTTGTCCAGCACGTGGTCGCGCTGCTGCTCCAGCTCGCTGGCCAGGCCCAGCAGCACCGGCACGCTGGGCAGGAACACGCTGGCCGTCTCGCCCTTGGCGCGGGCGCGCACGAACCGGCCCACGGCCTGGGCGAAGAACAGCGGCGTCGAGGCGCTGGTGGCGTAGACGCCGACGGCCAGCCGCGGCACGTCGACGCCCTCGGACACCATCCGGACCGCGATCAGCCAGCGCTCGGTCGACGCGGCGAACTCGGCGATCCGGCCCGACGCCTTCGGGTCGTCGGACAGCACCAGGGTCGCCTCGTGGCCCGTGGTCCGCTTCAGGATCTCGGCGTAGGCCTTGGCCACGGTCTGGTCCGTGGCGATCACCAGGCCGCCCGCGTCGGGCATGCCGCCCTCGCGCAGCTGCGTCAGGCGCATGTCGGCGGCCTTGAGCACCGACGGCATCCACTCGCCGGTCGGGTCGAGCGCCACCCGCCACGCCCGCGCCGTCTGCTCCTGCGTCAGCGGCTCGCCGAGCCGGGCGGAGAACTCCTCGCCCGCGCTCGTGCGCCACTGCGCCTCGCCCGAGTAGGCCAGGAAGATCACCGGCCGGACGACACCGTCGCGCAGCGCGTCGGAGTAGCCGTAGGAGTGGTCGGCCCGGCTGCGCTGCACGCCGTCCGGGCCCGGCTCGTAGCTCACGAACGGGATCGGCGAGTCGTCCGAGCGGAACGGCGTGCCGGTCAGGCACAGCCGCCGCACGGCGGGCGTGAACGCCTCGCGGATCGCGTCGCCCCACGACTTGGCGTCGCCGCCGTGGTGGACCTCGTCGAGCAGCACGAGCGTCTTGCGGTTCTCCGTGCGCACCCGGTGCAGCATCGGGTGGGCCGCGACCTGCGCGTACGTGAGCGCGACGCCGTGGTAGTCCCGCGAGGTGACCGCCATGGTGTTGCGGAAGTTGGAGTCGATCGCGATGCCCGCCTCGGCCGCCGCCTTCGCCCACTGGTGCTTCAGGTGCTCGGTGGGGGTGACGATCGTGACGGCCTCGATGGTGCGGTCGGCCAGCAGCTCGGCCGCGACGCGCAGGCCGAACGTGGTCTTGCCCGCGCCGGGCGTGGCGACGGCGAGGAAGTCCTTCGGCTTGGCGGCCAGGTACTTCGTGAGCGCTCGGCGCTGCCAGGCGCGGAGGGGGCGGGTCGTGGCGACTTGCGGTTGCGACAACCTCGAACCCCTCCTGCGCTGATCAGCGGCGGTGCCGCGCGGGCCGTGCGGTGGTGGACACGCAAATGCCCTCGGTGCGGGTGACCGTCGAGGGCAGCGACAGCCTACCCGCTGCGGGCGCGGCGCACGGTCGCCGATGCCGCGAAATCACCCGCCATGCACCATGCTTGATGTCGCGATGGCTTCGCCGAGGGACGACACAGCACGCAGCGCGGGTCGCAAGGGCCTCCTGCGGCTGTTGGCGCGCACGCTGAACAAGGCGTGGGACGGCAGCATCTTCTCCGAGGCGGCCGAGGCGGCGTTCTGGCAGGTGCTGTCCTTCCCGCCGCTGCTGCTGGGCCTGCTGGGCAGCCTGGGCTACCTCGGCGACTGGTTCGGGCCGGAGGTCGTCAGCGCGGTCAAGGACCGGATCATCGGGACGTGCCGGACGATCTTCAGCCAGGACGTCGTCAACGGGGTCATCGTGCCGACCGTCGACCAGATCCTGACCACCGGCAAGGGCGAGATCGTCTCGGTCGGGTTCCTGATCTCGCTGTGGGCGGGGTCGTCGGCTATGTCGTCGTTCGTGGACGCGATCACCGCGGCGCACGACCAGTACGGCGTGCGCAACGAGGTGTGGCAGCGGATCTTCGCGCTGCTGCTCTACATGGCCAGCCTGCTGCTGCTGATCATCGGCCTGCCGGTGCTCGCGCTGGGCCCCGACCTGCTGCCCGGCGTGTTCCCGGTGTCGTGGCGGCCGACGATCGAGGCGTGGCTGAGCGGGTTCTACTACCCGGTGATCGGGGTGCTGCTGGTGCTGGCGCTGGCGACGCTGTACAAGCTGTCGCTGCCGAACAAGCTGCCGTGGCACCGGCTCGTGCCGGGCGCGGTGCTGGCGATGGCGGTGTTCCTGCTGTCGTCGATCGGGCTGCGGCTGTACATCCAGTGGATCACGACCACCGGGTACACCTACGGCGCGCTGGCGACGCCGATCGCGTTCCTGCTGTTCGCGTACCTGATCGGGCTCGCGATCACGCTGGGGGCGTACTTCAACAGCGCGATGCAGGACATGTGGCCGGCGCGGATGACGAAGCGGCAGCGGCGGCGGTGGCAGCGGCTGGAGATCGAGCGGGCCGCCGAGCGCATCCGCTCCTCCGACGAGGCCCGGCCGGTGGACGACCGGCACACCGCGCCGTCGCCGGCGGACCTGAACGGCACCGTGCCGCTGCCCGTGGAGCGCCGGACGACCGGCGGGGACGACAGGGGCTCGGGCGCGCGGCCGGAGCGGGACCCCGGTTTCGCCGGTTCGCTGGAGGACCACCCCGCTCCGCGCGACACGCGGGTCGGTGGCCAGGACGCCGGGCCCCGCGGGTAGGACCCGGCTTCAGCGGAGGGCGGTGGCGCGGAGGACGGCGAAGACCCCGGCCCGCGTCGCGCGGGTGCCGGGGTCGCCTCCCGCCGACCGGCTCAGTCGCCGCCCTTGGGCAGGCTGTCGTAGATCTTCTTGCACTCCGGGCAGACGGGCGACCCGGGCTTCGGCGACTTCGTCACCGGGAACACCTCGCCGCACAGGGCCACCACGTGCGTGCCCATCACCGCGCTCTCCGCGATCTTGGCCTTGCGCACGTAGTGGAACATCTTCGGGGTGTCGTCACCGGTGTGGTCCGTGCCTTCCGGCCGGGTCTCCACGTCGGGCAGAGTCTGCGTGCTCACCCGCCCAGCGTACCTGGGATGATGGCCCCTCGTGAGTACGCCGAGCATCACCGACGAGGTCCGATCCGCCCTGGCCGAGAACCGGCCCGTGGTCGCGTTGGAGAGCACGATCCTGTCCCACGGGCTACCGCCCGGCCGCAACCGCGAGGTCGCCGAACGGCTCGAGGGCGTGGTGCGCGCCGCCGGCGCGGTGCCCGCCACGATCGCCGTGCTCGGCGGCGTCCCCCGGATCGGGTTGACCCCCGCCGAGCTGGACCGCGTCTGCGACCCGGCCAACGACCTGGTGAAGCTGTCCCGGCGCGACCTCGGTGCCGCCTGCGCGCTGGGGCGGGACGGGGCGACGACCGTCGCGAGCACGGCCGCGCTGGCGCACGCGGCGGGCATCGGGGTGTTCGCCACCGGTGGCCTGGGCGGGGTGCACCGGGGCGCCCGCGAGACCTGGGACGTGTCGGCCGACCTGGACGTGCTGGCCACGACGCCGGTGCTGGTCGTGTGCTCGGGCGTGAAGTCGATCCTCGACGTGGGCGCGACGCTGGAGCTGCTGGAGACCCGGTCGGTGCCGGTGATCGGGTTCGGGACGGACCGCTTCCCCGCGTTCTACCGGCGCGAGTCGGAGTTCGGCGTGCCGTGGCGGGTCGACTCGGCCGCGCGGGCCGCCGCGGTGGTGGCGGCGCACCGGACCGTGCCCGGCGAGGCGGGCGTGCTGCTGGCCAACCCGATCCCGGCCGAGTTCGAGATGGCCGCCGACCTGCACGACCGGCTGCTGGCGGAGGGCCTCGACCTGCTGCGCGAGCGGGGCGTGCACGGCAAGGAGGTCACGCCGGTGCTGCTGGAGCACTTCCACAGCGCCAGCGGCGGGGTGAGCCTGGACGCCAACGAGGCCCTGGTCGTGTCGAACGCCTCCCTGGCCGCGGCGGTGGCCGTGGAGCTGGCGGCGTGACGGGGGTCGTGGTCGTCGGCGACGCCGGGTTGGACGTGGTGGCCCGGCACGCGGGCCCGATCGTGCACGGCGGCGACTCGCGGGCGTCGGTCACGATCGAGCCGGGCGGCGCGGGCGCGAACACGGCGGTGTGGCTGGCCGCGTGCGGCGCGTCGCCGGTGCTGGTGGCGCGGGTCGGCGCGGACCCGGCGGGCCGCCAGGTGCACGCCGAGCTGACGTCGGCCGGGGTGCGGTGCGCGTTCGCCGTCGACACCGAGGCCGCCACGTGCTGCGTGGTGGTGCTGGTGGACGAGACCGGCCAGCGCAGCATGCTGCCCGACCGGGGCGCGAACGCCCGCTTCTCCCCCGGCGACCTGGACCCGGGGCTGCTGCGGGACGCCTCGCACCTGCACCTGTCCGGCTACGTGCTGCTGGACGCCTCGTCGCGGCCCGCCGGGCTGGCGGTGCTGCGGGCCGCGCGGGAGGCCGGGCTGACCACGTCGGTGGACCCGCAGTCGGCGGGGTTGATTTACGACGGGTTCCTGGACGACATCAGGGGCGTGGACCTGCTGCTGCCCAACGCCGAGGAGCTGGTCGCGCTCACCGGGTCGGCGGAGCCGGCGTCGGCCGCCGCGCTGCTGGACGCGGTGGGCGCGGTCGCGGTGACGTCCGGCGCGGACGGGGCGAGCTGGGTCGACGCGGACGGCGTGGTGTCGGTGCCCGCGGAGGAGGTCGAGTGCGTGGACTCGACCGGGGCCGGGGACGCGTTCGACGCCGGGCTGCTGGCGGCCCGGCTGTCCGGCGCGGGTCGGCGCGACGCGCTGCTCGGCGGGGTGCGCGCGGCGGCGCGGGCGGTGTCCGCGGTCGGCGCGCAGCCGGGCGGTCAGCCCTCGATGACGTGATGCGGGCGCGACTCGATCGCCCGGTGCTCCTTGACGAAGCGGCTGGCCTTCTCCGCCTTGCGGGGAGGCCGGTCGTTGGCGATCAGCACCGCCATCCACGGCAGCGGCACCGACAACACGAGGAACGCCAGGGCCAGCCACCAGGTCTGGTAGAAGACCATCGCCAGGATGAGGCACGGGATGCGCGCGCCCATCATGATCGCGTACTTGCGCTTGCGCGCGGCGTGCTGCTCCTCGTAGGAGGGCGCCGCTTCGGTGATGAGCACCGGTGTGCCGTCGCGCTCGGGACTTCCCATGCCTCCATCGTCCCACCACGTGAGCGGAACCGACACCGGCCCGATGTGTTTTTGCTTGCTCCGCTGCGGGTGGACGCGGCCGCGCGGCGGGCCGGCTGACCTTAGGATCCCGTTGTGGTCGCCCTTGATCGCCTGGTCGACGTGCTGGGCAGCCTCGGCACGCACCTGAGCTGCGCGCCCCGCGGCCGGGCGGTGGAGCTGCGCGGCGTGGCGCTGCACGACCCGGCCGAGCAGCCGGCCGCCGCCCCGGACGACGTGCTGCTCGGGCTGGGCGTGCCCTCCCCCGCGGCGGCCGCGCGGCTGGTCGGCTCCACCGCCGCGGCGGCCGTGGTGCTGCACGGCTCGCCGCCGGTGGACGAACGGGTGCTCGCGGCGGCGAAGCGGTCCGGCGCTGCGGTGCTGCTGGTGGACCCGTCGGTGCCGTGGGGCCAGCTCGCGAACGTCGCGCAGACCCTCGTGCTGGGCGGGCAGGGCTCCGGCGACCTGTTCGCGGTGGCGGACGCGATCGCGGCGGTCGTCGGCGGTCCCGTGACGATCGAGGACCAGCAGTCGCGGGTGCTGGCGTACTCCTACCGGCAGCAGGGCGTCGACCCGGTGCGGGTGCAGACGATCCTGGGCCGGCGGGTGCCGGAAGAGGCGTGGCAGGCGCTGGACTCCTACGGCGTGTTCACGCACCTGGCGCGCTCGGACGAGCCGCTGTTCGTGCCGAAGCTCACCGACCAGCTCGGCGGGCGGCTGGTGGCGGCGGTGCGGGCCGGCCGGGAGCTGCTGGGCTCGGTGTGGGTCGAGGTGGACGAGCCGGTAGACGCGGTGCGCGCGGCGGCGCTGGTGGACGGGGCGCGGACGGCGGCGCTGCACCTGCTGCGGGCGCGGGCGTCGGCGGACCTGGAGCGCCAGGCCGAGGCGGACCTGGTGATCGAAGCGCTGGAGTCCGGCGCGCCCGCGAACCTGGCCCGGCTCGGGCTGCCGTCGACCGACCTGCGGGTGATCGCGGTGCAGGCGCACGCGGGCGAGGGCGAGCACGGGGCGGCGCTGCTGGCGTTCTCCCGGGCCACGGCCGGTTTCGGCTGGTCGCGCCCGGGGCGGTCGGCGTTGTTCGGCAACGTGCTCTACACCGTGCTGCCGTGCGGCGACGACCCGTCGGCGGCGGTGGACTGGGTGCGGGCGCTGGGTCGCGAGCTGCCCGCGGAGGCGGTCGTGCCGGCCGGGATCGGCGGGCGGGCGGACGCGGCGTCGCTGAGCGCGTCACGCGGTGAGGCCGACGAGTGCCTGGCGCTGTCGGCGGGCGAGCCCGTGGTGTACGACCGGGCGTGGGCGCGGGTGCTGCTGCGCCGGTTGGCGGCGGTGGCGGAGGCCGGGCGGTTGCCGTCGCGCGGTCCGGTGGCGGACCTGGTGCGGCACGACGGCGAGCACGGCACGCAGTACGCGATGACGTTGCGGGCGTGGTTGGCGGCCCAGGGCGACGCGCGGGAGGCGGCGCGGGCGCTGTCGGTGCACCCGAACACGCTGCGGTACCGGATGCAGCGGATGGCGGCGGTGACGTCGTTGCCGCTGGACGACCCGGAGCAGCGGTTGGCGCTGGCCATCGCGCTGGCGATCACGCCCCCGTGAGGCCCGCCAACCCGCCGAGCAGCACGGTGAGGCCGAACTCGAACCGCTCGCCCGCGGTCTCGGCGCTGAACAGGTGGCCGACGGCCAGGGTGTTGGCGAACGCGTCGGGCGACAGCGAGCCCAGGTACTCCCCCATCCGCCTGCCGCGGGCCGCGATCTCGGCCGGGTCCACCCCGCTCCACGCGCTCGCCTCGTAGGCGAACGCCTTGGTGTAGAGGGTGAGCGCGTCGGCGGCGTAGGCCGCCTGCTTCGGCGACAGCCCGCCGGCACGCAGCAGGCTGAGCAGCGCTTCGCCGTGCCGCAGGGCGTTCGGGCCGACCGGGATCATGATCTGCCAGGCGACCCGGGCGATGCCGGGGTGGGCCCGCATGGCCTCGACCTGGCCGCCGAGCAGCTCCTTGACCTGCTGCTGCCAGCGGTCGGGGTCGGGCACGGGCAGCGGGACGTCCTCCAGGACCCGGTCCAGCATCAGCTCGACCAGCTCGTCCTTCGTGGCGACGTGGGCGTAGAGCGAGGCCGGTCCCGTCTCCAGGGCCTGGGCGACCCGGCGCATGCTCACCGCGTCCAGGCCCTCCGCGAGCAGCACCTCCAGCCCGGTGCGGACGATCGCCTCCTGGGACAGGCGGGGCTTCCGGGCGGGCCGCGCGGGCGGGGTGCGCCAGGGCGGGTCCTCCGGGCTCATGCGAACACCGTACTTGACACGAACGCCGTTCGTGACGAACATCGTTCGTGACTCGAACACTGTTCGTTCAGGAGGATGCGATGACCCAGAGCGCTGCCGTGCGGGCCGTCTTGGACCGGCTCGTCGAGGCGTGGAACGACGGTGACGCGACCGCTTACGCGGACTGCTTCACCGAGGACGCCGACTACGTGACGTTCTTCGGCCTCAACACGCCGGGGCGCGCGGCGATCGAGGCGGGCCACCGGGCGTTGTTCGAGGGCCCGCTGAAGGGCTCGAAGCTGACCGGGACCGGCGAGCCGCCGAAGATCCGCTTCGTGCGCGACGACGTGGCGATCGCGGTGGCCGGAGGTGGTTCCTCGCTCGACGGCGAGCCCGATCCCGAGCGCGCGTCCACGGTGACGTACGTGCTGGTGCGCGAACCGGACGCGTGGCGGGTCGCGTCGTTCCAGAACACCCGCCGCACGCCGGTGCCCGGGCGCCCGGCCTGACTACCTGGTGCTGGAGCGCACGGTCGCGGTCCAGGCGGCCCCGCGGACCGGGGTCCGGTCGCCGAGCGCGACCAGGGCGCAGGCCCGGCCCTGGTCGCGCAGGGACTGGGCGATCGTGGTGAGCCCCTCCCGTTCCGCGTCCGGGTCGTCGTCCCAGCCGGAGACCGCGAGGTCGTCGGGCACGCGCAGGCCGCGGCGGCGCGCGGCGTCCAGGACGGCGAACGCGAGCTGGTCGCTCATGGCGACGACCGCGTCCGCGGCGCAGGTACCCAGCAGCGCGTCGGCGAGGTCCGCGGCCTCGGCCCGGTCGTTGCGGGCCACGACGGCGACGGGCAGGCGGCCCGGGTCGAGGCCCGCGTCGCGGCAGTGGTCGTAGATGCCGAGGAGCCGGTCGCGGGTGACCGGGAACGGCACGCGCCCGGCGTCCGGGCCGGTCTCCAGGCGCGGGCGGCGGTCGCGGTCGAACGGGAAGCTCAGCACGGCCGGGCGGCGCGCGCCGGGGAACGTGCGGGCGGCCAGCTCGCGGGCGGAGGCGCGGTTGTCGATGCCGACCACGTGCGCCCCGGCGACCGCCGGGCCGCCGTGGACGGCGACCGGTTTGCCCAGGCCGGTCACCACGTCGAGCACCGGGTCGGTGTCGACGGTCGTCCAGACGACGTACCCGTCGACGGACGCCGACCGCACGCGTTCCACGTCGTCGTCCTCGCCGGTGGTGGGGATGAGGTTCAAGCCGATCCCCCGCTCCCGGCACACCTCCGCGACGCCGGTCAGGAAGCGGCGGGCCTGCGGGTCCTCGAACGCGTAGGCCAGGTGCTCGCCGAGGACGACGCCGATCGCGCCCGTGCGGCGGCGGCGCAGGGAGCGCGCGGTCGGGTCCGGGCCGCGGTAGCCCAGCGCGGCGGCCACCTCGCGGACCCGGCGCAGCGTGTCCGGCGCGACCCGGTCGGGCTGGTTGTAGCAGTACGACACCGTCATGGGCGAGACGCCGCTGCGCCGCGCCACCTCCGCCATGGTGACGCGCGGTGATCCGGCGCTGGACATGGCGCCACTGTATCTGTGTATCGTTACACAATGCGTGCTGCGGCTCTCGGGGCGCTCGGCCTCGCCTGCTTCGTCTCGGTGACCTCGGAGAACCTGCCGGTGGCCCTGCTGCCCCAACTGGCGGCGGGCCTCGACGTGCCGGGGTCGTCGGTCGGCCTGCTGATGACGGGGTACGCGCTCGTCGTGGCGGTCACGGTCGTGCCGCTGGTCGCCGCGACGTCCCAGGTCGACCGCCGCACGACCGCCCTGGTCACGGTGGCCGCGATCGCGGTGTCGAACGCGCTGCCGGCCCTCGCGCCCGGGTACGGCGTCGCGGTCGTGGCCCGGCTGGTGGCCGCCGCGGGCCACGGGGTGTTCTGGTCGGTCGTCGCGGCGATGGCGACCCGGCTGCTCGGCCCGGACCGCGCCGGCCGCGCCACCGCCGTGGTGTTCGCGGGCAACTCCCTGGCGTTCCTGGTGGGCCTGCCGCTGGGCTCGTGGCTCGGCACGGCGATCGGCTGGCGACCGACCGCCCTGCTCGTGGCGGGAGTGGCGGCGCTGTCGGCGGTGCTGATCCGCCTCACCGTCGCCCCGCAACCCGCGGCCGGGCCGGCGGGGGCGCGGGACGTCCGGCCGGTCCTGGCCGACCGCGGGCTCGCAGCGGTCAACCTGACCACGGTGGTCGTGGTGACCGGCCACTTCGCCGCGTTCACCTACATCACCGCGATCATCGCCGACCGCGTCGGACTGGCCGGCCCCGGCACGTCGGCGTTGCTGTTCGCGCACGGCGCGGCGGGGCTGCTCGGGTTGGTGCTGGTGGGCAGGCGGGTCGACCGCCGACCCCGGGCCACGGCCCTGCTGGTGACGGGTGGTCTGGCCGCGTGCATGGTCGTGCTGCTGGTCTCGTCGGGCGCCGCCGCGGGCGCGGCCGTCGTGCTGTGGGCGTTGCCCGCGGCCGGCATCGGGGTGGTGCTGCAGGCCGCCGTCCTGCGCTCCTCCCCCGACCGGCCGGACCTGGCCTCGGCGGTGTACGTCGTCGCGTTCCAGGTCGGGATCGCGCTGGGGCGTGGCTGGGCGGTCTCGGGCTGGACCGCGGCGCGCTGCCCGCCGCGGTGGCGGTCGCCGCCGGGTGCGGCCTGGTCGCGTCGTGGGTCGTGCACCGGTCCCCCGCCTTCCCCGCCGGGCAGCTCGCGCGAGGGGGCTGGTCGGGCGGTCGGCGGTCGGGCACGAGACGATGACGGCGTGCTCCCCGATCTTTCCGCCGACCTGACCGCACGCCTGCGCGAGGCGTTCCGGGCCGCCGACTACGACGCCGACGGCGTGGTCGACCTGCTCGGACCGCAGGCGCACGCCGCCCTCGGCCGCGGCGAACCCGAGGCCGCCCGCCGCGCCACCCGCGACGCCGGCGCGCTCGGCACCCTGGTCCGCCTGTTCCTGCTCGGCGACACCGAGTCCGAGGCCGCCGTGCGAACGGCGCTGCCGGACGTCGACCTCGACACCGCCGTCAAGGCCGAGGTCCTGCGCGGCGACGGCGACGGGTTGCGCGCGGGCCTCGACATCCGTCCCTACGGTGACGACCAGGGCTCCTGGTGGGTCATCGCCGACCAGGACGCCGACCAGCGCGGCGGACCCGTGCCGGCCGACCACGTGCTCGGCGTCGGCCACGCGTCGATCAGCCTCGCCCGCGCCACGTCCCGCCGCCGGGTCGACACCCTGCTGGACCTGGGCACCGGCTGCGGCGTGCAGGCGCTGCACGCGAGCCGGCACGCGCGGCGGATCACCGCCACCGACCTGTCCGAACGCGCCCTCGCCCTGGCCGCCGGCACGTTCCGGATCAACGAGCTCGACGTCGAGCTCCGCCGGGGCGAGTGGTTCGGCCCCCTGCGCGGCCGGCGGTTCGACCAGGTCGTGTGCAACCCGCCGTTCGTGGTGGGCCCGCCGAGGGTGGACTACGTCTACCGCGACTCCGGCCTGGGCGGCGACGACGCCAGCGCCCTGGTCGTGCGCCAGGTGCCCGCGTTCCTCAACGAGGGCGGCGTGGGCCAGCTGCTCGCCTCCTGGCTGCACCGCAAGGGCGAGGACTGGGCCGACCGGGTGTCGTCCTGGCTGCCGCGCGGCGGGGTGGACGCCTGGTTCGTGCAGCGCGACGTCGCCGACCCCGCCCTCTACGTCGGCACGTGGTTGCGCGACGCGGGCGTCGACCCGCGCGGCGACGAGGGCCGCGAGAAGGCCGCCGCGTGGCTCGACTGGTTCGCCGAGAACGACGTCGAGGGCATCGGGTTCGGCTTCGTGACGCTCCGCCGCACCGACACCGAGCACGCCGAGGTCGTCTGCGAGGACCTGCGCCACGCGTTCGACGACCCGCTGGGCCCCGAGGCCGCCGCCTGGCTGGACCGCGTCGCCTGGCTGCGCGCCACGGACAACGAGGCGCTGCTGGCCACCCGCTTCACCGTCCCCGGGACGGTGTTGTTGGAAGAGGTCTCCGAACCGACCGACGAGGGGTGGGGCGCGGTCGTGCGCCGCCTGCACCGCGTCGACGGCCCCGGCTGGCAGCAGGAGCTGGACGAGACCGCGGCGAAGCTGCTGGCGGGCTTCCGGGGCGCGCTGCCGCTGCGGGACCTGCTCACCCTGTTGGCCTACGCCCACGACCTCGACGCCGACTCGCTCACCGAGGTCGCCCTGCCGGTCGTCCGCGACCTCGTGCGGCACGGCATGGTGGTGCCCGCGTGAGAGCGGTCGTGGCGCGGGTGACGGAGGCGTCGGTCACCGTGGACGACGAGGTCGTGGGCGCGATCGCCGAGCCGGGCCTGCTGGTCCTGCTCGGCGTCCACGTCGACGACGACGCCGGGAAGGCGCGCACGATGGCCCGGAAGCTGCACGAGCTGCGCGTCCTGCGGGACGAGCAGTCGTGCGCGACGACGGGCGCGCCCCTGCTGGTGGTGAGCCAGTTCACGCTCTACGGCGAGACGCGCAAGGGGCGGCGGCCGTCGTGGACCGCCGCCGCGCGGCCCGACCACGCCGAGCCGTTGGTGGCGGAAGTGGTCTCGGAACTGCGCCGGAAGGGTGCCCGGGTACAAACGGGACGGTTCGGCGCGATGATGTCGGTGCGCAGTGCGAACGACGGTCCGTTCACCGTGTTGGTCGAACTCTAGATCGTTCTCAGGCAATCCTCAGGATTCGCGGCGCAACCGCTGTGACGGCAGTGACGTCTTCAGGTCGTGGGAAGCGGGAACCATTTCGACCCGGTTCGCGTTTCCCCCAGTGACAGACACCGAAAGGTGAGCCGCGCAACGCAGCGCGGAGCGTGCGACACGACCGCACTGCCAGCCCGCGACACAAGGGGGAGGGAGCGCTATGACCGTCCCGAAGCTCCTCGACCGTCAGGTCGGGAACGAGACGACCACCACCGGCGCCGAGTTGGACCTCGACGCCCAGGGACCGGCCGCAGACCTGGTTCGGGTGTACCTGAACGGGATCGGCAAGACAGCGCTGCTGACCGCTGCCGACGAGGTGGAGCTCGCCAAGCGGATCGAGGCGGGCGTCTTCGCGCAGCACAAGCTCGAGACCCACCCGGAGCTGCCGGAGGAGCGCCGCCGCGAACTGCGCGCGTTGATCCGCGACGGCCACGTGGCAAAGAACCACCTCCTCGAAGCCAATCTGCGCTTGGTGGTTTCGCTGGCGAAGCGATACACCGGCCGCGGAATGCCGCTGCTGGATCTCATCCAGGAAGGCAACCTGGGCTTGATCCGCGCGGTGGAGAAGTTCGACTACACCAAGGGCTTCAAGTTCTCGACCTACGCGACCTGGTGGATCCGGCAGGCGATCACGCGCGGAATGGCGGACCAGGGCCGCACGATCCGGCTCCCCGTCCACCTCGTGGAGCAGGTCAACAAGCTCGCCCGGATCAAGCGCGACCTGCACCAGCAGCTCGGCCGCGAGGCGACCAACGAGGAGCTGGCCAAGGAGTCGGGGCTGTCGCCGGAGAAGGTCGTCGACCTGCTCGACCACGCCCGCGACCCGGTGAGCCTGGACATGCCGGTCGGCACCGAGGAGGACGCCCCGCTGGGCGACTTCATCGAGGACTCCGACGCCACGGACGCGGAGAGCGCGGTCATCTCCGGCCTGCTGCAGGACGACCTGCGCCGGGTGCTGGCCACGCTGGACCCGCGCGAGCAGGCGGTCATCCGGCTGCGCTACGGCCTGGAGGACGGCCAGCCGCGCACGCTGGACCAGATCGGCAAGCAGTTCGGCCTGTCGCGGGAACGGGTGCGCCAGATCGAGCGCGAGGTCATGTCGAAGCTGCGGCAGGGCGAGCGGGCGGCCAAGCTGCGCGCCTACGCGAGCTGAGCTTCTGACGCGATACAGCGGCCCGTCACCGCTGTGCGGGATTGACATGTGACGCCTGTCACGGCACGGTCGTGCGTTACACGAGCCTCGCGACGCCTCCGCCCCATTCCGCGGAGGTCGTCGCGCGCTGAGGAAGGTCGGGGCGGTCGGGGGCCGGCCCGGCCTTCCGCGTTTCCGGGTGGCCGTTCGGGGGTGGCTACAACTCCAGGTACTCCGCGAGCTTCTCGCGGAAGAACCGCACGTGCCCCTCGCGCTCCTCGCCCGCGTACCCGCGGGGCACCCCCTCCACGATCATCACCAGGCACAGGTACGCGCGGTAGAGCGCGATCCGGGCCCGCTCCGCCCCGGTGAACCCCGGCACGCCGTAACCGGCCAGGTAGTCCTCGTCCAGGTCGGTGAACAGCGCCACGGTCACGATCTCGGCCAGCGGGTCGCCGAACAACGCCCGCTCCGGGTCGATGATCCCCTCCACGTGGCCGTCGGCGAGGAAGATGTTCGCCTCCCACAGGTCGAAGTGCACGAGCACGGGCTCGGTGACCTCGTCCAGCAGGTGCGCGCGGGCCGCCACCGCCGGCCGCACGTCCGGCAGCTCCACCCCGAACCGCTCCGCGTCGGCCAGCACCGCGTCCACCATCGCGGTGAACGCCCCGCGCCACGTCGTGCCGTTCGGCCCCTGCACGTAGCCGAACACGTCACCCCGGATGGTGTGCAGCTCCCGCACGATGGCACCCAGCTCCCGCCGCAGCGCGCCGTGCTCGGCGTCGGTGAGCCGGGCCCGCGCCGACGACCAGGGCTCGCCGCGCAGCGCCGTCATCAGCAGCAGCCCGTCCTCGTGCAGCAGCACCCCCGGCACGGGCAGGCCGCGGGCCGCCATCAGCTCGAACGCCAGCGCCTCGGTGCGCATCAGGTCCCGCTCGTAGGTGAGCAGCGGCACGTCCGGCGGCGGCGCGACCTTCAGCACCGCCTCCCGGCCGTCCGCGGCGGTGAGCCGGTAGGCGGTGTTGAACATGCCCTCGGTCAGCTCGACGTGCGCGGCGAGCGGCACGCCCAGGGCGCGGCGGACCAGGGCGTCCAGTTCGGCGGCGGTGAGCCGGCGCTTGGTGAGGCTGTCGACCACGACGCGAATCACATCACGCCGCCGGGACGCGGCGGCGTGATCGGTATAAGTTCGGCGGCACCCGAAGCGCGCAAGGGAGCCCGCGACGTGACCTCGTCGAACCTTCTGGCACCGACGTTCCAGTACACCGACGTCCTGCCCCTGGCCAAGGACAACCACACCGACTACCGGCTCGTGACGCCGGACGGCGTGTCGGTCGTGGAGGCCGCCGGTCGGACGTTCCTCCAGGTCGAGCCGGCGGCGCTGACGCTGCTGGCCAAGGAGGCGATCCGGGACATCCAGCACCTGCTGCGCCCGTCGCACCTGGCGCAGCTGCGCGCGATCGTGGACGACCCCGAGGCCAGCGGCAACGACCGGTTCGTCGCGATGGACCTGCTGCGCAACGCGTGCATCTCCGCGGGCGGCGTGCTGCCCATGTGCCAGGACACCGGCACGGCGATCGTGATGGGCAAGCGCACGGAGTCCGTGCTGACCGGCGGCACCGACGAGGAGGCCCTGTCGCGGGGCATCTTCGAGGCGTACCAGGAGCTGAACCTGCGCTACTCGCAGATGGCGCCGGTGACGTTCTGGGACGAGCGCAACACCGGCACCAACCTGCCCGCCCAGATCGACCTGTTCACCGCGCCGGGCGTGGAGCCCAAGTACGAGTTCCTGTTCATGGCCAAGGGCGGCGGCTCGGCCAACAAGACGTTCCTGTACCAGGAGACGAAGGCGCTGCTGAACCCCTCGCGGCTGGCGAAGTTCCTGGACGAGAAGCTGCGCTCCCTCGGCACGGCCGCGTGCCCGCCCTACCACCTCGCCGTGGTCGTCGGCGGCCTGTCGGCCGAGCAGAACCTGAAGGTCGCCAAGCTCGCCTCCGCCCGCTACCTCGACGGCCTGCCCACCGAGGGCTCCGCCGCCGGGCACGCGTTCCGGGACGTCGACCTGGAGCAGCAGGTGCTGGAGCTGACCCGCAACTTCGGCATCGGCGCGCAGTTCGGCGGCAAGTACTTCTGCCACGACGTGCGGGTGATCCGGCTGCCCCGGCACGGCGCGTCCTGCCCGGTCGGCATCGCGGTGTCGTGCTCGGCGGACCGCCAGGCCAAGGCGAAGATCACCCCCGAGGGCATCTTCCTGGAGCAGCTGGAGCGCGACCCGGCGCACTTCCTGCCGGACGTGACCGGCGAGGACCTGTCCGACGAGGTCGTGAAGATCGACCTGACCCGGCCGATGACGGAGATCCGCGAGACCCTGTCGAAGCTGCCGGTGAAGACCCGCGTCTCGCTGACCGGCCCGCTGGTCGTGGCGCGCGACATCGCGCACGCCAAGATCAAGGAGCGGCTGGACGCGGGCGAGCCCATGCCGCAGTACCTCAAGGACCACCCGGTGTACTACGCCGGACCGGCCAAGACGCCCGAGGGGTACGCCTCCGGGTCGTTCGGGCCGACGACGGCGGGGCGGATGGACTCCTACGTCGAGCAGTTCCAGGCCGCCGGCGGGTCGCTGGTGATGCTGGCCAAGGGCAACCGGTCCAAGCAGGTGACGAACGCCTGCCAGGCGCACGGCGGGTTCTACCTGGGCTCGATCGGCGGCCCGGCCGCGCGGCTGGCCCAGGACTGCATCCGCAAGGTCGAGGTGCTGGAGTACCCCGAGCTGGGCATGGAGGCGGTCTGGAAGATCGAGGTGGAGGACTTCCCGGCGTTCGTCGTGGTGGACGACAAGGGCAACGACTTCTTCGCCGAGACCTCCGCCCCGACCCTCCAGATCTCGTTCCGGAAGTAGCTCCTACAGGTCGAACACGCCGAGCTTGGCACCGCGCGTGAAGAAGTCCCACTCGCTCAGGGTGAAGCGCTGTGGGGCTTCTTCCGGCCGGTTGCTGTTGCGGACGAGCACCTCGTCGGCCGTGCGCATGACCTCGACGCAGTTCGAACCACCGCCGCTGAACTTGGTCCACTCGCCGGGCTTCAGGGTCATCAGGTTTCCTCCGTGATCCGGGTCAGGAGTTCGCGGCTCTCCTCCACCCCCAACGCCTTCGCACGCGTGTAGTCGAACCAGCGGCTCGTCTTCTCCACGTGGTTGGGCCCGTCCTCGAAGTGGTCCCCGAACGGGGTGTCGACGCTGACCAGCGACGGGAGTTTCGCGGGCAGCCGGAACAAGGTCAGCGTAGTACCGGACAACGCGTGCGCCCCGGCCCCTTGCGGCATCACCTGCACCACGACGTTCTCCAGCTCGGTCATGGCGAGCAGGTGCTTGAGCTGGTCCCGCATGACCTCGGGACCGCCGATGTTGGCCCGGAACGCGGGTTCCGCGACCACCGCCCACAACCGCAGCGGCGGCTCGCGGTCGGTCAGCAGCGCCCGTCGTTCCAGGCGCAGTTGGAGGTGCTTCTCCAGCACCTCGCCGTCGAGGCCGACACCCGTCATGAGCGCACGGGCGTAGTGCTCCGTCTGGAGGACCGCGGGGATGAGCTCGAAGGAGGTGTAGAGGGCTTCGGTGGCGATGGCCTCGACGTCGAGGATGCGGCGGAGCCAGGGCGGGATCGGGCCGCCGATCTTGCTCTTGGGCCGGCGCCGGTGGGCCTCGGAGTTGAGCGTCAGCAGGTCCTCGCGGGTCGCGTCGTCGGCACCGTAGAGGTCGAGCAGCTTCTCCAGCTCGGCCTGCTTGACGCCGCTGATCGCGTTCTCGATGTTGCTGACCTTGGTCATCGTGCAGTGCAGCACCTCGCCGACCCGCTCGCGGGGCACGCCCGCCTCTTCGCGCATGCGACGCAGCGTGGTGCCGATCTGGATGCGGGCGGCACTGCGGTGTGGGCTGGTCATCGCTCTCCTCGATCATCACCCGATCGGGACTTGTCCACATGCTGTACATACGAGATAGTCGTCCCGGATTCGGAGAGTATACAAGCATGATCGGGGAGTGACTGCGATGGGGTTGCGCTTCCACCAGCTGAGCGTGATCGAGACGTCCGCGAGCGGCGGGTTCTTCCGGCAGATCACGCGGGAGCCCGCCGACGGCGCGGAGGACCTGCGCGCGTGGATGGTGCGCGCCCTGGCCGCGCACCGCTGCGACCTGGGGCTCTACGTCGGCGAGACGGGCACGATCGTGGCGGACGAGGACCGGGTCGACGGCGACCTGTGGCTGGCGTGGGACGGGGTGGCGTCCTTCGCGACGGCCGGGTGACGTGCGGCGGGCCTTCCCGTCACGGGGTCTCTTCGCGGGTCTCCAGCGTGATTCGGCGCGAGCCCAGCGGCGCGTCGAGGGTGACGTTCAGCGGCACGTCGCGCAGGTCGGCCGTGCAGGCGGCGGCGACGTCGGTGTACTTGGTCGTGACGAGGGTGATCAGCACCTGGTCGCCGGACTGGGCGGTGACCTCGGCCCGCACCCGGTCGCAGCCGCCTTCGGAGCCGTTGAGGCGGATCGTGCGGGCATCCGCCGACGTCCACGCCTGGCCCTGGTAGCCGAGCGCGCCGCTGTCGACCTGCGTCGGCGGGACCTCCGTGGGTCCCCCTTCCAGCGGTGCCGCGCTGGTCTGCGGCGGTGGGGGCATCGGCTGGGACCCGCTCGTGGAACCGGTCGTGGTCCCGGTCGTGGATGACAACGTTGTCGGCGCAGCCGAGGAACCGGTCGTCGCCGCGCGGGTGGACGACTGGCCGAACGGCGCGTTGGCCTCGGTGGTGCACCCGGCGAGGGCCAGCAGGGCGAACGAGGCGACGACGACCTTGACGTGTCTCATGGTCCCAGGACGGTAGTCGGGACGGCGGGGGTTGCAAGGGCGGTGCCCGGCCGACGGGGGGTCGGCCGGGCACCGGGGGTCACTTCTGGTCCTGGCGGGTGGTGAGGACGACCTTGCGGTCGCCGAGCGGCGCGTCCAGCTTCGCCGTGAGCGGCGGGTAGCGGATGTCCATCGTGCAGACCTGCTGGTCGAGCGGCGTGGTCTCGACCAGCACCACCGTCACGGCCTGGGCGTTCTGCTCGGCGACCTCGACGCTGGCCTTGCCGCAGCCGGCCTCCTGGGCGATGACGCCGAGCACGCTGCCGTCACCTTCGGTCCAGGTGGTGGTGGGGGTGCCTTCGGGGACGGCGCTCGCGTCCAGCCGCTCCGCCGGCACTTCCTTTCCGCCGGGTGGGACGGGGCTCTCGAACTCCGGCTGTTCGGCGGAGGACGAGGCGGGCGCGGCCGACGTGGTGAGCGTCGGTCCCCCGTTCCCCGCACCGACGGGCGTGGACGTGGCGCAGGCCGCCAGCACGACCAGCAGCACGCCGGCGCCGACAGCGGTTCCCAGGCTTCTCATGCACCGAGGACGGACCACCACCCACCCCGGGTTGCCCACCCTTCTTCACATTCACCCACCCGCGCGAGAGTCCAACGCTCAACGCGCGAGAGTCCAACGTTCAGGCACCGTGAGTTCAACGTTCGACCGACCGCTCGGTATGCCGAGTGTTGAACTCGGGTGTCGTGGGCGTTGGACTCTCGCGACGCGAACGTTGGACTCTCGCGGTTCGAGCGTTGGACTCTCGGCGCTCGAGCGTTGGACTCTCGCCGGGTCAGGGGAGGTTGGTGAGGGTTTGACGGAGGGTGGTCAGGCGGGTCGGGGAGGCCAGGCCCGCGTGGTAGAGGTGGAGTTCGTCGACGCCGGCCTCGACGTAGGCGAGCCACTCCCCGAGCAGCTCGTCGCCGTCGGCGGGCCGCGGTGGCAGGGCCAGCACGTAGGCGGCGGTCCGCGCGTCCGACTCCGCGCGCAGGGCGCGGATCGCCGGCAGCGACGCCTCCACCCCCGGCCAGCACGTCACCGTCAGCACGTCCACGTCCGCGTCGACGCCCCCCGCCACCGTGGCGAACGGCCCGGTGCCCCACGGGTCGGCCGTGGCGTGCACGACGACCCGCGCGGACGGGGACGCGGACCGGATCGACCCCACCAGCTCCCGCCGCAGCGAACGCGGGATGCCCGTGCGGACCGCGCGCACCGACTCGGCCCGCTCACCCAGGGCCTCCTCGACCGCGGCCGCACCGCCGTCCACCCCCGCGCGCACGAGCGCGCGCAGCCCGTCCACGTCCTCGTACCGCCCGGAGCACGCCCCGCAGAAGCACAACGACAGCAGCTTCTGCTGCACGGCCGTCCAGTCCGCGCCGTCGGTCTTCTCGTGGTGCCCGCCGTGGAAGAACCCGAGCGGCCCGCACGCCTCCAGCACGACCCCGTCCGGCCGCCCCAGCTCCAGCACCTCGGACACCAGCGTCCGCGCGTACTCCACCACGTCCTCGTTCGACGGGCACAGCGCGTACGGGTACACGTCCCCGAACGCGTTGCGCACCGCCACGTCCGGGTGAGCGTCGCCCAACCGGCTGCTGTGCGTCAGCACAGTCCACGCGTACACCGGCAACCCCGCCGCGCGCAGGGCGTCCGACGCGGCCGTGTAGGAGTCACCGTCCACCCAGGACGGTTCGACGGGCCGCAACCGCTTGCCCCGCCACGCCTCCTCCCGCACGGGCAGGTAGAACGCCGCGTGCCGCGCGTCGACCACCCGGTGCTCGGGGTGGAACGGCGTCGCGGCCCGCACGGTGTGGTACGAGGCGGCCAGCGCCACCGCGTCCACGCCGAGCGAGGCGATCCGGTCGACGGCGGACGGGTCGCCGACGACGTCCCAGGGGTACAAGTGGGCAACGGTGGTCACCACCGGGGGCGCTTCCTCTCGTAGGACAGGTCGTGCTGCTGCATGTAGCCGGTGTCGTCGCGCTGCACGAGCCCGCACGTGCGGTAGTTCTCCGCGAGCCGCGCCAGCGCGTCGCGGTCCAGCTCGACGCCGAGGCCGGGCGCGGTCGGCACGGGCACCGCGCCGTCCACGAAGGTGAACGGCGTGGTGATCACGTCGTGCGCGCGGTTCCACGGGTAGTGCGTGTCGCACGCGTAGTTCAGGTTGGGCGTGGCCGCCGCCAGGTGCGTCATCGCGGCGAGGCTGATGCCCAGGTGCGAGTTGGAGTGCATGGACAGCCCGATGCCGAACGCCCGGCAGATCCCGGCCAGCTCCTTGGACCGCGACAGGCCGCCCCAGTAGTGGTGGTCGGACAGGATGACCTGCACCGCGCCCGCCTCCACCGAGGGCGCGATGTGCTCGAACGCGATCACGCACATGTTCGTCGCCAACGGCATCGGCGCGCGTGCCGCGACCCGCGCCATCCCGTCGATCCCGGGTGCCGGGTCCTCCAGGTACTCGACCACGCCGTCGAGTTCCTCCGCGACCCCCAGCGACGTCTCGGGCGTCCACGCGGCGTTGGGGTCGAGCCGCAGCGGGTGGTCCGGGAACGCCTCGCGCAGCGCCCGGATCGCCTCGACCTCCCGCTCCGGCGGGTACACGCCGCCCTTGAGCTTGATCGACCCGAACCCGTGCCGCTCGACCAGCGACCGCGCCTGCGCCACGATGCCGTCGGGGTCGAGCGCCTCGCCGAACTCGTCGGGTTCCGCGCCGGGGTGCCCGGCCCACTTGTAGAACAGGTAGGCGCTGTAGGGCACGGCGGTCCGCACCGCGCCGCCGAGCAGGTCGCTGACCGGGCGGCCGAGCGCCTTGCCGCGGATGTCCCAGGTCGCCACCTCGAACGGCGAGAACACGCGGTCCACAGTGGACTCGACGGTGAGCGGGCCGGTGAGCCCGTGCCGGTCCGACCCCGCCTCGCCGCCCAGCGCGGCCGCGATCCGCGCGTGCATCTCGTTCAGCGCGTGCACGTCCAGGCCGACGAGCGCGGGCGCGGCCGTGCGCATCCGGTTGAGGTGGCCGAGGTCGCCGTAGCTCTCGCCGAGGCCCGAGATCCCCTCGTCGGTGCGCACCTCCACGATCGTGCGCAGCGCCCACGGCTCGTGCACGCCGACCGAGTTGAGCAGCGGCGGGTCGGGGAAGGCGACGGGGGTGACGGTGATGCCGGTGATCCTCATGCCGACAGGCTCCGGCCCGCCGCGACGACCTTCTCCAGCTCCGCCACGTGCTCGGGCGTCGGGTCGAGCAGCGGCGCGCGGACGCCGCCGACGTCGAGGCCCGTGGCGCGGACCGCCGCCTTCACCAGGGACACGGCGTAGCCGGGCACCTTGTCGCGCAGCTCGACCAGCGGCTTGTAGAACTCCAGCAGGTACCGGTTGACCAGCGCGTCGTCACCGCCGCGCACGGCGTTGTAGAAGCCGAGCGAGATCTCCGGCGCGAAGCAGAACACCGCCGACGAGTACAGCTCCACGCCGATGCCCCGGTACGCGGGCACGGTCAGCTCCGCAGTCGGCAGGCCGTTGAAGAACTGGAACGGCTTCTCCACCGACGAGCGCACCGCCAGCACGATCCGGTGCACCAGGTCGATGTCGCCCAGCCCGTCCTTGAACCCGACGACGGTGGGCAGCGACGCGACCTCGACCGCCGTCTCCGGCGTGAAGACCGCGTTGTTGCGCTGGTAGACGATCAGCGGCAGGCCCGACGCGCCCGCCACCTCCGTCACGTACCGCACCAGCCCCCTGGCCGGGTTCGAGACCAGGTAGGGCGGCAGCAGCAGCAACCCGTCCGCGCCGACCCGCTCGGCGGACCGGGCGATCAGCCTGGCCGTCGGCAGCGGGCCGCCCGCGCCCGCGAACACCGGCACCCGGCCTGCGGTCGCCTCGACCGCGACGGCCACCGCCCGTTCGACCTCCGACGGCTCCAGCGCGTGGAACTCGCCGGTGCCGCAGGCGACGAACACGCCGCCCGCACCCGCCGCCACCCCTCGTTTCACGTGCTCGGCCAGCACGTCCTCCGCGAGCGCGCCGTCGGCGTCGAACGGCGTCACCGGGAAGAACAGCACCCCATCCAGTTGCATACCCAGACCTTCATCCCTTGATCGCTCCGGTGGTGATCCCACGCAGGAAGGACTTTCGCGGTTCCCCGCGCGGCGGCGCGCAGGCGGCGGGCGCACCGGCGGCGAGGTGGAGCAGCAGGGGCACCATCGGCGTTGATGAGCGGGTCCCCGCCGACGTGGCAGTGGTTCGGGTGCGGTTCCGCGGGGCGACCCCTGCGTCGGGGTCGCCCCGCGGAGTGGGCTGCGACGGCACCGCCGCCACGAGCCGTCGCCCCCACGTCTCGGGCGGTGTCGACCGGTGTCACCGGACCGCCCCGGGCGAGCGGGCGAGCCGGGTCCGGGTGGTGCGCGACCCCTCCCGCGCGGGCGGGTTCACCGGTTCGGCGGAGGCCGCGGTCGGGACGGGGCGGCCCTCGGCGCGGAGCCGCGCGCCGGGAGGATCACCACCGACCGCGGTCGGGCGGACCGTGCGCCACGTCCGGGTCCGGGCCGGCGCGCGGCGGCGCGTCGACGCGTACCCGCTGGTGGGGTGCGTGGCGGAACCCGCGACGGTCACTACAGCGAGGGCCGTGGCGCACCGGCGGGAGAGTGTCATGGACGGCGACTCCTGTTCACGGCCGTACTGTTCATATATGTGAAGCGGGGTCGTACTTGTGAACGTGTTGGGCGGACTGTAAGAATCGGCGCAGCGACGTGTCAAGTGCGTGTTGCCGGAACGTTTCCCGTGGAGGACTTGGTGACTGGACCCGCGTCACCCGCTCGGCCGAACGCGGTCAAGTCGGCCGATCGGACTGTGGAACTGCTCGAAGTGCTGTCGGCGTCGGACCGCCCGCTGACCCTGACCGAACTGCACCGCGAGCTGAGCTACCCGAAGTCGAGCCTCTACATGCTGTTGCAGACGCTCGTCGCCCGGGGCTGGGTGGAGCTGGACCCCACCCGCGGCACGTACGGCATCGGCGTGCGCGCCCTGCTCGTCGGCACGTCGTACCTCGACCACGACCCGGTGGTGCAGGTCGCCATCCGGGTGATGGAGCAGGTGCGCCGGGAGATCAACGAGACGGTCCACCTGGCCCGCCTCGACGGCGCGGACGTGGTCTACCTGGCCAGCCGTGAGTCCGAGCACCACCTGCGCGTGGTGTCCCGCGTCGGCAGGCGGCTGCCCGCGCACTCGACGTCGCTGGGCAAGGCGCTGCTGGCCGCCCGCACGCCCGCCGAGGTCGACGCGATCCTGCCCGCCCGGCTCGCGCCGCTGACGCCGAACACGGTCGTCGAGCGGCCGGCGCTGCACGCCCAGCTCGCCGGGTTCCGCGCGGTCGGGTACGCCCACGAGCGCGAGGAGAACACGCCCGGCCTGGGCTGCTTCGCCGTCGCCCTGCCCTACCGCAACCCGGTGCTCGACGCGATGAGCTGCTCGGTGCCGCTGGGCAGGCTCGACCCCGACCACGAGCGCCAGGTCGTCGAGGCGCTCCTGCACGCCGCCCGCACCATCACCGAACTGCTGCGCCAGTTCGGCCGCTGATCCCGCTACCGCGAAAGGTCTCGACGTGACCGCACGAATCCTGATCACCGGCGCCGCCGGCGTGGTCGGCACGCTGATGCGCGGCCGGCTCGCCGCGCCGGACCGGACCCTGCGCCTGCTCGACATCGCGCCCCTGCCCCCCGCCACCGACGGCGAGCGCGTCGAGCTGGTCACGGCCTCGGTCACCGACCAGGACGCCATGGAGGAGGCGTGCGCGGGCGTCGACGCGGTGATCCACCTCGGCGGGCACAGCCTGGAGCGGCCGTGGGCGGAGATCCTGGACGTCAACATCAACGGCACGCACGTGGTGCTGGAGGCGGCGCGGCGGGCGGGGGTGCCGCGGGTCGTGCTGGCCAGCTCCAACCACGCCGTCGGCTACCACGAGCGGTCCGCCGGCGAGGCGGGCGACTACCTGTTCCCCAAGCCGGACACGTACTACGGCGTGAGCAAGGTGGCGTTGGAGGCGCTGGGCAGCCTGTACGCGTCGCGGTACGGGCTGGACGTGATCGCGGTCCGGATCGGGTCGTGCTTCGAGAAGCCGCGCGACGCGCGGATGCTGTCGACGTGGCTGTCGCCGGACGACGGCGCGCGGCTGTTCGAGGCGTGCCTGTCGGCCCCGTCGCCCGGGTTCCGGGTGGTGTGGGGCGTGTCGGACAACACGCGGCGGTGGTTCTCGCTGACCGAGGCCGAGGCCCTGGGGTACGAGTCGGAGGACGACTCCGAGGTGTTCGCCGAGGAGGTCCTGGCCGCCGGCGAGCCCGCGCCCGACTCCCCCGCCCTGGCGTACCTGGGTGGCGCGTGGTGCACGCCCGAGTTCGACACCGCCGTGAAGGAGGCCGGTCGATGAGCGGCGGCGTGCAGGGGTTCGACCCCAGGACCGGCGAGCCGGTGGGCGACGCCGTGCCGGAGACCTCGCAGGTCGAGGTCGACGAGCTGGCGCGGGCCGGTGCGGCGGCGTTCCCGGCCTGGTCGGCGCTGCCGGCTACCGAGCGGGCCTCGGTGCTGGACGCCGTGGCGGACGCGCTGGACGCCTCGGCGGACTCGCTGGTGGCGCTGGCCGACGCGGAGACGGCGCTGGGCGTGCCGCGGTTGACCACGGAGCTGAAGCGCACCACGAACCAGCTGCGGCTGTTCGGCGAGGTGCTGCGCGAGGGCAGCTACGTCGAGGCGACGCTGGACTCGGCGGACCCGGGCATCGTCCCGCCGCGGCCCGTGCTGCGGCGCCTGCTCCGTCCACTCGGGACGGTCGGGGTGTTCGCGGCGTCGAACTTCCCGTTCGCGTTCTCCGTGGCGGGCGGTGACACGGCGTCCGCGCTGGCCGCCGGCTGCCCGGTGATCGTGAAGGCGCACCCGTCGCACCCCGGCACGTCGCACGAGACGGCACGGGTCGTCGCGTCCGTCGTGCCGCCGGGCGTGTTCGGGATCGTGCACGGGCAGGAGGCCGGCGTGGCGCTGGTCGAGCACCCGGCGATCCGGGCGGTCGGCTTCACCGGGTCCACGGCGGGCGGGCGGGCGCTGTTCGACCGGGCCAACGCGCGCCCCGACCCGATCCCGTTCTACGGCGAGCTGGGCAGCGTGAACCCGACCGTGGTGCTGCCGGACGCCGCCGCCGCGCGGCCGGAGGGGTTCGCGGCGGAGTTCGTCGGCTCGCTGACGCTGGGCGTGGGCCAGTTCTGCACCAACCCGGGCCTGCTGTTCGCACCGGCCTCGCTGGTGCCCGCCCTGGCGGACGCCGTCTCGACCGCCGCGGGCGGCCCGATGCTGAACGAGCGGATGTCCGACTCCTACCGCTCGGGAACCGACGAGCTGGCCGCCTCGGGCCTGGCCGACCTGGTGGCCGCCGGCACCGCGCCCGAAAAGGGCTGGAGCGTCGAACCGCGCCTGTTCCAGGTGCCGCTCGCGACGTTCGCCGACCACCTGGACAAGCTCACCGAGGAGCACTTCGGCCCGGCCGCGGTCGTGGTCACCTACACCGACCCGGCCGAGCTGGAGCCGGTCCTCCCCCGCCTGCCGGGCAGCCTCACCGGCACCGTGCACGCCGCCGGGACCGAGCACGAGCAGGCGGGGCGCGTCGCCGAGGCCCTGCGGCCGGTCGTGGGCCGGTTGATCTTCAACGGCTGGCCGACGGGTGTCGCGGTGGCCTGGGGCATGCACCACGGCGGCCCGTGGCCGGCCACCACCGTCCCGCTCCACACGTCCGTGGGCGCGACCTCGATCCGGCGGTGGCTGGTCCCGGTGACCTACCAGTCCTGGCCGGACGACCTGCTGCCCGCCGAGCTGCGCGAGGGCAACCCGCTGGGCATCCCGCGGCGGGTGGACGGGGTGCTCGGGGTCCACTGACCCCCGCCCGGCGGATCGGCCCGACCGGTCGGCGCCGCGTCGACCGGTCCGGGCGGGGTCACCGACAACCGTCCACAGGGGACTGTCCTCTGTGGACGCCAGTGGGAGCGGACCCACCGGTCCGGACATTACCCACTGTAGCGGTTCGGCCCGCCACGCCCCTCCGACCACCGAATGTGGCGACACGGGACCGCGCCGGAGCGTCGCGGACGGGGTGGCGATTTCGCGAACCGCCTGAACAATGGTCCATTATGGATCGATCAAATGTCACCCGAGCGGGTGAGGAACATCAACGGAAATGCGCATTTTCGGCGTAATGAACCGAGGGGCGCTCACGTTGTCGCGGTGCGGGAAGGCCGCCGCCCACGGCGCGACGGCGACCGCGGCACCGTGGGCGACGGCGGGTTCGGTATCGCGCTCAGGATTGCCGCAGGGCGGTGAGGAAGGCGCGGAAGGGACGTTCCGCGAAGATCAGCCTCGGGCCGGGTCGTTTGCTGTCCCTGACGCTGGTCGTGCCCCGTCCCACGGCCAGCTCGACGCAGTTGTTCCCCGCGCCGGAGTAGGTGCTCTTGCGCCACGCCTTGTCGTTGTTCATGTGTCCTTCAGTGCGGTTGCCAGTTTTCTGATCAACGAGGCCGACTCCTTGGGCGACAGGGCGACCTCGCTCACCATTTCGTCGAAGTGCAAGAGGTACTTCTGCACATCGGCGCGATTGTCCACCCACTTGCCGCCACCCGCGTACTCCAGGTACACGGCCGAAGGATCACTTTCGTCGAAGCGGAGCGCGGTCACGCCGCCGCCCGACATGGTCCCGTGGGCGCCGGCGCCGAACGGGACCACCTGGATCGTGATGTTGTCCTGCTTCCCCTTCTCCAGCAGATGCGACAACTGCTCGCGCATGACCGCCGGTCCGCCGACGGTCCGGTGCAGCGCCGCCTCGTCGATCACCGCGTGCAACCGCAGCCCGGGCAACCGGCGCTGCCGGTTCGCCAGCGCGGCGGTCACCTGCTCCACCGGGACCGACGGGTCCATGAACCGCCGGCCGGCGAGCCGGATCGCCGCCGCGTAGGCGGGCGTCTGGAGCAGGCCCGGGATGACGATCATCTCGATGGTGCGGACCTCGGTCGCGTCCGCCTCCTGCCGGGCGTAGGTCCGGGCCTCGGGCGTGAACGCGGCGGCGTACACCAGGCGCGTGCCGTCCTGCTTGGCGTCCTCCCACAGCGCCTCCGCCTCGCGCCGCTCGGCGTCGGTGGCGCCGTAGAGCGCCAGCAGGGCGCTCAGCTCGGTCCAACTCGGACTGATGTACCCGTTCTCCATCCGCGACAGCGTCGACTGGGTCTTCCGCGTCAGCGCGTGGTAGTCGAGCTCGGTCTTGCCCGCTCGCTTGCGCAGGGCGTTGAGGAACTGCCCCAGCTTGCGCTTGCGTCGGGTTTGGACGGCTGCCATGCGGATCTCTCCTCGCTGGACAAGAACTGCGAACACCCTAGTGCGGTTTCGCGGCCCGTCGCCCTTCACTAGATCGAGCGTCCTCGAAGGTGCATATACGCCCTCACGCCCGCCACGTCGTCGGTTGCGCCCCGGGGCGGCGGCGGCACCCGCGGGACGAGCCCGACGACCCCGACCGGCGATCAGCCCGGACTACAGTCTGCCCACATGTACATCTCGCAGGTCCGGCTGCGGAACGTCAAGGGGTTCCACGGCGCCCGCGAAGTCGACCTCAAGCTCACCGCGCCCGGCTGGACGGTCATCGCGGGCCGCAACGGGTCGGGCAAGACCTCGCTGCTCAGGGCGATCGCGCTGGCCGTCAGCGGTCCCGCCGTGGCCCGCAACCTGGTGCCCGACTTCGACAACTGGGTCACCGCGGGCCAGCGCGAGGGCGTGGTGCAGGTCCAGTTCACGCACGACCGGCGGGTGGAGCGGTTCGGCAAGGGCCGCCCGCCCGAGGGCAGGCTGTGGGCCGGCCTGGGCTGGACGATGCCCGACGAGGACAGCCGGCCGACCCGGCGCGGCCTCCAGCCGTCGCTGCGGGAGAAGCTGGAGGGCAGCAAGACCGCCGCGCCGCGCGGTCCGTGGCAGGACAACCCGACGGGGTGGTTCTGCGCGGCCTACGGGCCGTTCCGCCGGCTCGTGGGCGGCGCGGGCGACGCGCAGCGGCTGATGCTCAGCCACGGCCCGGTGTCGCGGCTGGCCAGCCTCTTCCACGAGGACGCGTCGCTGGCCGAGGGCGTGGGCTGGCTGATCGAGCAGCACCTGCGGTCGCTGGAGCGCAGGCCCGGCGCGGAGGAGCTGAAGACGGTCGCGCTGGGCGTGCTGTCGGACGGCCTGCTGCCCGACGACTACCGCATCGAGGGCGTCGACTCCGACGGCCTGTGGGTGGTCAGCGGCGGCCACCGGTTCCCGCTGCGCGAGATGAGCGACGGCTACCGGACCGTCGCCGCGCTGGTGGTCGACCTGATAAAGCAGATCCACGGCTCCTACGGCGACCTGAAGACCGCGCCGACCGCGCACGGGCTCGCCCTGACCGCGCCCGGCGTGGTGATCATCGACGAGGTGGACGCCCACCTGCACGTGTCCTGGCAGAAGCGCATCGGCGGCTGGCTCAAGGAGCACTTCCCGAACATCCAGTTCATCGTCACCACGCACAGCCCGTACCTGTGCCAGGCCGCCGACCCGGGCGGGCTGATCCGACTGCCCGGCCCCGACCAGCAGGAACCACCGAGGGTTGTCGACCGGGACCTCTACGAGAGGATCGTCTACGGCAGCGGCGACGACGCGGTGCTCTCGGAGCTGTTCGGCCTGGACACGCCCTACTCCGAGCGCGCGCAGGAGCTGCGCGCCGAGCTGGTGGAGCTGGAGGTCGCGGTGATCGGCGGCACGGCCGACGAGCGGGCGGTGCGCCGCTACGACGAGCTGCGGGCGCTGCTGACCAGCTCGCCCGTGGCCCGCACGCGCGAGGTGGCCGCGCGCCTGGAACGCGACGACGCGTGATCCGACTCGTCCGGCCCGCGCTGCCCGCCGACCTGGCGGGCCGGCTGCCCGGGCTGACCGCCGAGATCGGCGGGGCCGCGAACCCCGCGCGGGCCGCCCGCGCGCTGTGGAAGCAGGCCGCGGTGCGGCGGGGCGTGCACGCGCCGTTGCGCCGGCTGCTGGAGGGCATGGCACCGGGCTACCAGCGGTGCATGTACTGCGGCGACAGCCAGGGCACCGACATCGACCACTTCGAGCCGCTGTCGCGCAACCCGCTGCGCACGTTCGACTGGCTGAACCACCTGCTGGCCTGCTCGACGTGCAACAGCAACCTCAAGCGGGACCGGTTCCCCGTGGCCGGGGACGGCACGCCGCTGCTGGTCGACCCGACCACCGAGGACCCGTTCGACCACCTGCTGCTCACGCTGTCGCTGGGCGTGTACGTGGCGCGCACGGCGAAGGGCGAGGCGACCATCGACGTGTGCGGGCTCAACCGCCCCGTGCTGACGCAGGGCCGGGTGCACGCGCGGCGGGTCGTGCTGATGTGCCTGGCGCGGTGGGCGGCCGGGCGCGAGCGGGGCGCGGCGGACGACGTGCGCGACGCCGTGCTGACGGTGCGCGGGCAGCCGTTCGCCGACGTGTGCCAGGCGATGCTGCGGCTGGCCCGGTCACCGGGCGCGGAGCGGGTGTTCGAGGAGTCGCCGTGGGCGCTGCCCGTGCTGCGGGACGACGAGCTGAGGGCCCAGCTGCTGGCCTGACCGCCCACACCGGACCGACGGGGCTTCGGGCTCGCACCGCGGATCGGGGAAATCGCCTGCGATTGTCGGACCCCCGGTCCATCATGGCCCGCATGGCAGACGCGATCGTGGCCGAGGGACTGGTCAAGCGCTACGGGAAGGTCATCGCCCTCGACGGCCTCGACCTGGTGGTGCCGGAGGGGACCGTCATGGGCCTGCTCGGCCCCAACGGCGCAGGCAAGACGACGACGGTGCGGGTGCTCACCACCCTGCTGGAGCACGACGAGGGCAGGGCGACCGTCACCGGGCTCGACGTCGTCGCCGACGCCGGGGAGCTGCGCCGCCGGATCGGGCTGTCCGGCCAGTACGCGGCCGTGGACCAGGACCTCACCGGGTTCGAGAACCTCGACATGGTGGGCCGGCTCTACCACCTGGGCCGCAAGCGCAGCCGGGAGCGGGCGCGCGAGCTGCTGGAGCGGTTCGACCTGGTGGAGGCGGCGGACCGGCCGGTGAAGGGCTACTCGGGCGGCATGCGCCGCAGGCTCGACCTGGCGGGCGCGCTGGTCGCCTCGCCGCGGGTGCTGTTCCTCGACGAGCCGACCACGGGCCTGGACCCGCGCAGCCGGCTCGGCATGTGGGACGTGATCGCGGAACTGGTGGCGGGCGGCACCACGCTGCTGCTGACCACCCAGTACCTCGAGGAGGCCGACCGGCTCGCCGACGAGATCGCCGTGATCGACCACGGCCGGGTGATCGCGCTGGGCACCGCGGACAAGTTGAAGGACCAGGTCGGCGGGGAGCGGCTGGAGCTGACCGTCGGGTCGCCGCAGGACGCGGCCACGGCGCGGGCGGCGCTGGCGCCGCTGGCCATCGCCGAGATCAGCACCGACGAGCGCGGGCAGCGGCTGACCGTGCCGGTGTCGGGCGGGGCGGAGGTGCTGGTGGAAGGCGTGCGGCGGCTGGACGCCGAGTCGGTGAAGGTGCTCGACATCGGCCTGCGCAGGCCGACGCTGGACGACGTGTTCCTCGCGCTGACGGGTCACGCCACCGAGGAGAAGCAGGGGGAGCAGGGAGCATGAGCTCGTTCACGCAGGCGTTGGGCGACGGCGCGGTGGTCGCCAAGCGCAACCTCATCAAGGTCAAGCGGGTCCCGGACCTGCTCGTCTTCTCGACGTTGTCGCCGATCATGTTCGTGCTGCTGTTCGCGTACGTGTTCGGCGGCTCGATCGCCATCCCGGGCATGGACTACCGCGAGTTCCTGATGGCGGGGATCTTCGCGCAGACGGTGGTGTTCGGCTCGACGATCACGGGCAGCGGCCTGGCCGAGGACATCCAGAAGGGCGTGATCGACCGGTTCCGGTCGCTGCCGATGGCGCGGTCGGCCGTGCTGATCGGGCGGACGACCAGCGACCTGGTGAACAACGTGATCGTGGTCCTGGTGATGTCGGTGACGGGGTTGATCGTCGGCTGGCGCATCCACTCCTCGCCGCTGGAGGCGCTGGCCGGGTTCGCCCTGCTGCTGCTGTTCGCGTACGCGGTGTCGTGGGGCATGGCGATCGTGGGGCTGTCGGTGCGCAGCCCGGAGGTGTTCAACAACGCCTCCTTCATCGCGATCTTCCCGCTGACGTTCATCGCGAACACCTTCGTGCAGGAGAGCAACCTGCCCGGTCCGCTGAAGGCGTTCGCCGAGTGGAACCCGGTGTCGGCGGTGACGGCGGCGGCGCGGGAGCTGTTCGGCAACACCAACCCGCTGGCGCCCGCGCCGAGGGCGTGGCCGTTGCAGCACCCGGTGCTGATGACGTTGGTCTGGGTCGTCGTGTTCCTGCTGATCTTCGTGCCGCTGGCCATCCGGCAGTACCGCAAGGCGGTGGCGCGCTAGCCCTTACACGGCCGGCGGTTTGTCAAGAGTCGAACAGGTTTCGGATCGGGCGGGCGACGGGTAGCCGGTGGACAACAGAGCCTGAGGAGGCGCAGATGTCCACCGGTACCACCATCGGCGTGATCGTCGTCGTGCTGGTCGTACTGGCCGCGATCGCGGTGCTGGCGAAGTTCCTCATGCAGCGCAAGAGGTTGCGCTCGAAGTTCGGTCCCGAGTACGACCGCGCGCTGGAACACAACGGCAGCCGCATGGCGGCGGAACGCGAACTGGCGGAGCGCGAGCGGGAGCACTCGAAGCTGGAGCTCCGCGCGCTCGACGCCGCCACCCGCGAGAACTACGCCCGCAACTGGACCGCGGTCCAGGAGCGGTTCGTCGACGAGCCGAACGAGGCGGTGAGCCAGGCGGACCAGCTGCTCACCGACCTGATGGCCGAACGCGGCTACCCCACCGAGGGGTACGAGCGCAGCGAGAAGATGCTGTCCGTCGGCCACGCCCGCACCCTCGACCACTTCCGCGAGGCGCACTCGATCGCCGAGCGCAAGGACCGCGGCGAGGCGACCACCGAGGACCTGCGCAACGCGATGGTCCACTACCGCACCGTGTTCGAGGACCTGCTGGGCGACGACCGGGAAGGGGCGCGGCGATGACCGAGCACCGGCAACACCTGACCACCGAGGACTTCGCCGAGCGCACGCCGACCGGGCGTGACGGCGTGGTGCCCGACCAGACCGGCCGCGACGGCTTCGACCACGAGACCGCCGGGCACGACACCAACGGCCGCGGGACCGCCGGGCACGAGGAGTGGACCGGGCACGGCGACGGCGTCACCGACGGCCGGGCCGACGCCTACGACACGCGGGTCACCGACGGGTCCGACGGCTACGGCGACCGCGTCGCGGACGACGACCGGACCGCGTACGACGGCCGCGTCACCGACGGGGAGCCGGCCGCCCACGACCAAACCGCCCACGACCGGACCGCGCAGGACGACGCGACCTCCTACCGGGAGCACACCGACGACCTCACCACGACCGACGAGGCGGCCACGACCCGCGGCACGACCGCGACCGACGGCCTCACCACGACCGACGAGGTGGCCGCGACCGACGAGGTGGCCGCGACCGGCGGCACGACCGACGCGGCCACCGCGACGGGGCAGGACCGCGCCAAGCCGTCCGACGTCCCCGCGGCCGAGGGTGACGCCCGGTTGTTCACCGAGGACGACGCGGCCGACTACCAGGCCGAGTGGCGCGCCCTCCAGGCCGACTTCGTCGACGACCCGCGCGAGGCCGTGCAGCGGGCCGACGAGCTGGTCGCCCAGGTGATGCAGACCCTCGCCACGACCTTCACGCAGCACAAGCACTCGCTGGAGGAGCAGTGGCAGCGCGGTGACGAGGTGGAGACCGAGGAGCTGCGGCAGGCGCTCAAGCGCTACCGCACGTTCTTCGACCGCCTCCTGTCCGTCTGACCGCCGGCCGGTGGTGGGGACTCCCCGTCGTGCCTCTGGCGACCCAGGTGCACAACGGGTGAACCCACCACCGGCCGGCGTCAGCCGGGCAGTTCCCTGATCTCCATCTCCAGCACGTCGACCTCGTCGCTGATCGCCTCGTCCAGCATCCGGTCGAGCAGCTCCGGGCAGTCCGTCGACCCGACGCCGAACCGGGGCACCTGCTCCCACCACACCGCCGGGTTGTTCCAGAACGAGCCCGAACCCCGGTCGACGCCGTCGAGGCACCGCAGCCGCGGGTCGTCCTCCGGCAGCCGCCGGACGTAGTCGACGAACCGGGCCAGGGCGTCCGGGTCGGCCACCGGCACCGCGCCGTACCCGTCCAGGCAGCCCTCGAGCTCCCGCAGGAACTCCTCTTTGAACGTCACGGCGCCACCCCCGCTTCCCCCGCGCCGTCGCGGGTGAGGAGGACTCACGTCCCAGGGCACCAACGGTACCTCCGCCGGGCGCGCGCAACGTGCTGCCAACGGGCGGTTCCAGGGCAAGATTCGCTAACGGTGGACCACCGGTCGGGTCACGGCCGCCATCCCACTCTCATGTCCTCAGTGGACGGTCGAACGGCGGCTACCGGGCCCGCAGCCGCGCCACGAAGCTGAACCGGTCGCCCCGGTACAGCGACCGCACCCGCTCGATCGGCTCACCGGTGTCGTCGTGGGCCACGCGGTGCAGCAGCAGCATCGGCAGCGCCGGGTTCGTGCCGATCAGCAGCGCCTCGCGCGGTGTCGCCAGCACCGTCTCCACCCGCTCCTCGGCCTCGGCGAACACCACGCCCAACTGGTCGGTCAGGCACGCGTGCAGCGACGTCGTCGGGTCGAAGACCTCCAGCAGGGTCGGGAACCGCGCGGCCGACAGGTAGGCCGATTCCAGGCCGATCCGCTCACCGTCGGCCAGCAGCACGCGCTCCAGGTGGACGACCCGGTCGCCGCGCCCGACCCGCAGGTCGCGCGCCAGCACGTCGTCCGCGGGCAGGTGCTCCACGGTGATCACCCCGCGGGTGGGCTCCACGCCCTGCCTGCGCATGCCCTCGGTGTAGCTGAGCAGGGCCAGCGGCTGCACTAGCTTCGGCGGCGCGACGAAGGTGCCGCTGCCCTGGCGGCGTTGCAGCTTGCCCTCCAGCACCAGCTCCGCGACCGCCTGGCGCAGCGTCACCCGCGACACCGAGAACCGCTCCGCCAGCTCCCGCTCCGGCGGCAGCGCCGTGCCCTCCCCGAGCGCGTCGACCAGCCACAGCAGTTCGTTCTTCACCGCGTAGTAGCGGGGGACGCGGCCGTGCTCCGGGATGCCGGCGCGGACCGGCCCGTCCGCCCGGTACTGCGGCACGTGAGGCGAGGCATGCACGCGCCGAGCGTACGGGGCGGGACGGGCCGGTCGGACCGCCGACGGAGTGGGTCGAAGATCACGCCGTGAGCTGCGGCGGGTCCGGGATGGCGTAACCGGAGGCACCCACGTTGGCCTCCAACGACTTGCGCCACTCGCCGGTGTCCATCATCTTCCGAACGGCGGCGGCGACCTTCGCCTTGCTGGTGGGATCGCCCTTGCGCATGCCGATGCCGTACTCCTCCCTGCTGAACGGCTTGTTGACCACGCGCAGCAGCTCCGGGTTCTGCGCCGCGTACCCGGCGAGGATCACGTCGTCGGTGGTCATGGCGTCGACCTGCTCGGCCAGCAGCGCGGTGACGCAGTCGCTGAAGTTCGGGTACTCCACGAGCGCCACGGACTGCGCGAACCGGTCCTTCACGTGCTGCGCCGAGGTCGTGTTCGCCACGGAGCACAGCTTGAGGTTGCCGGAGTTCAGCGACTCCGGCCCGGTGATCCGCTCGTCGGTCAGCCGCACGAGCAGGTCCTGCCCCGCCACGAAGTACGGGCCCACGAAGTCGATGACCTCCTTGCGCTTGTCGGTGATCGAGTAGCTGGACACGACGAGGTCCGCGGCACCGGTGGTGAGCAGCTTCTCCCGCTCCGAGGGCGTCGCCTCGGTGAACTTGATGCCCGAGTCGTCGACGCCCAGCTCCCGCGCGACGTAGCGGGCGACGTCGACGTCGAAGCCGCGATAGGTGCCGTCCAGGCGGCGCACGCCGAGACCTGGTTGGTCGTACGCCACGGCGATGGTCAGCTCGCTGGAGCTGTCCGCCTTGCCGGCGACGGTGGCGTCGTCACCGGTGGAGCACGACGCGAGGACAAGCGCGGCGGAACACGCCACAACCAGGGCGCGCAGCGGTGCCAGAGCCATTCTTCCCCTTTTCGGGAGCTTCCTCGGAGTTGCCGGAAACCTAGGCGGCTCAACGGGGTTGGTCCAGAGCACGGGCGGGACGGGGCGCACCTGATCGATCAAGATCGACCTCGGGGTGTGATCTGGCTAACTCTCCCCGCCGGGGGAGCGCAACCGCCGCGGGCCGGTGTCGTGCCGCGAGGGTGGCGGGCCGAGGGTCACCCGCGCGCTGCTGACGTACGCGCCGGCGGCGCTGGCCAGCACCGGCTCCAGCGACAGCTCGCGCACCTCGGGCAGGTCCTCGGCCAGCGCGGCGAGCCGCAGCACCAGGTCCTGCAACGCGGGCAGGTCCGCCGGCTCGTCACCCCGGTACCCGGCCAGCAGCGGCGCGGCCTTCGGCGCGCGGACCAGCGCCGCCGCGTCCGCGTCGGTGAGCGGCACCGCCCGGTACGCCCGGTCCCCCAGCAGGTCGCCGACCAGCCCCGACAGCCCGAACGACACCAGCGTGCCGAACGAGGGGTCGTCCTGCAGCCCCAGCACGCACGAGATGCCCTTGGGCGCCATGCGCTGCACGTACACGTCCGGCCGGTCCGACATCCCGGCCAGCATCTCGTACGCCGCCCGCACGGCCTCCTCGCCCGCCAGGTCGAGCCGCACGCCGGCCAGGTCCGTGCGGTGCCGCAACCGGTCGTCGGTCGACTTCACCGCCACCGGGTAGCCCAGCTCGTCGGCCGCGCGCACCGCGTCGTCCGCCGACGCCACGACCCGGAACGGCACGACCTCCACGCCGTAGCACGCGAGCAGCCGCACGGCGGTGTCGTCGTCCAATCGCCGCTCGCCGGACGACTCCTGCGCCGCCACGACGGCGTGCGCCGCGTCGGGGTCGATCCCCTCGGGCCGCACGAACGTGCCCTGCGGCGCGGACCGCCACCGGGCGTACCGGGTGGCCCGCGCCAGCGCCAGCACCGCGCGCTCCGGGCTGGAGTACGACGGGACCGAACCCCACCCCGGCGCGCCGCCCGGACCGGGGACGGCCAGTTCGGCGGGCACGCCCTCCACCGCCAGGAACGTCGACGCGATCGGCTTCGCGCGCCCGCTGCGCTCCACGACCTCGCGCAGCGCGCGGGCGAACGACGCGCCGGGCACGGCCAGCGGCGGCACGAACACCACCACCAGCGCGTCCGTCCCGGGGTCGTCCAACGCCCGCTCCACCGCGGCGGCGAACGCCTCGGGCCCGGCCTGCGCGCCCACGTCCACCGGGTCGCCCGCCAGCTCCAGCCCCTGGTCCAGCGCGGTGTCCGCGGCCAGCAGGCCGATCGCGGTCGAGTTGCCCACCACCGCCACCCGCGGCCCGGCGGGCAGCGGCTGGTGGGCGAGCAGCAGCGCGGTGTCGAACAGCTGGGCCAGCGACTCCACCCGGATCACGCCCGCCTGCTCGAACAGCGCCTGCACGCTCGACTCGTCCACCGGCACCGACGTCGCCGCCAGCGCGGGCGTCACGGCGTGCCGGCCGGACTTCACCGCCACGATCGGCTTGGTGCGGCCGAGCCGGCGGGCCAGCCGGGCGAACTTGCGCGGGTTGCCGAAGGACTCCAGGTACAGCAGCACCACGTCGGTGGCCGGGTCGGTCTCCCAGTACTGGAGCAGGTCGTTGCCGGAGACGTCCGAGCGGTTGCCCGCGGAGACGAACGTGGACAGGCCCAGGCCGCGCTCGGCGGCGGTGGCGAGGATCGCGGTGCCCAGCGCGCCGGACTGGCAGAAGAAGCCGGTGCGGCCGCGGGCGGGCAGCCGGGGCGCGAGGGTGGCGTTCAGGCGCACGCCCGCGTCGGTGTTGACCACGCCCAGCGCGTTCGGGCCGACCACGCGCATCCCGTGCGCGCGGGCCTCGGCGGCGAGCCTGCGCTCCGCGCTCAACCCGCCCGGACCGGTCTCGCCGAACCCGGACGTGACCACGACCAGCGCCTTCACGCCCTTGGCCAGGCAGGCGTCCATCACCTCGTCCACGCCGGCGGCCGGCACCGCGACCACGGCGAGGTCCACGTCGTCCGGGATCTCCAGCACCGACGGGTACGCCCGCACGCCGCGCACGGACCGGTGCTCGGCGTTGACCGGGTACACCGGTCCGGCGAAGTCGGCGGCCAGCAGGTTCGCCAGCACCGCGTGGCCGATCTTGGTGCGGTCGGTGGACGCGCCGATCACCGCGATCGACCTGGGGTGCAGCAGGTTGTGCACGCTGCGCGCCTCGGCGGCCTGCTCGCGGGCGCGGGCCACCTCCACCGACTCCTCGGTCGGGTCGATGTCGAACTCCAGGTGCACCACGCCCTCCTCGAACGCGCGGCTCACGCCGTACCCCGCGTCCCGGAAGATCCGCACCATCTGGCCGTTCTCGGCGAGCACCTCGGCGGTGAACCGGCTCAGGCCGCGCTCCCGCGCGGCGGCGGCCAGGTGCTCCAGCAGGATCGAGCCGAGGCCGCGGCCCTGGTGGGCGTCCTCGACCACGAACGCCACCTCGGCCGAGCCCGAGTCGCCGAGCCGGTCGTAGCGGCCGACGGCCACGACGTCGTCGCCCAGCAGCGCGGCGAACGCCACCCGGTCGGCGTGGTCGACCGTGCTGAAGCGGTCGAGGTCGCGCTTGGGCATGCGCGGGTAGGGGCCGAAGTAGCGGTAGTAGCGGGTGCGCTCGGAGAGCCTGCCGTGGAACGCGAGCAGCTTGTCGGCGTCGTCGGGGGTGATCGGGCGCAGGTGGACCGTGCCGCCGTCGCTGAGCACGACGTCGGCCTCCCAGTGCCGCGGGTAGTCGAACGGGTCCACTCGATCAGTCCCTCGGGTCGTCGGGGTCCAGTCCGTGCAGGGGGAACACCGCGCGCCGTGCCTCCAGCACCGCCAGGTCGACCGGCGTGTCGACCTGGCCACCCCACGGCTCGAAGGCGGTGTCCGCGCCGTCGGTCAGGGACGCGGGCAGCGGCCGGTTCGGCGCCAGGCCCGACGCGTGCGCCACCCAGTCCGCGGGCAGCGGCGAGTCCGGGTCCACGTCCCGGTCGAGCACGGTGGCCAGCAGGTGCGTCCAGCTGCGTGGCACGACCCGCAGCAGCTCGTACCCGCCGCCGCCCAGCGCCAGCCAGCGGCCGCCCGCGGTCTCCCCGGCCAGCTCGCGCAGGCGGTGGTAGATCGCGCGGTGCCCGTCCACGGTGAGCGCGAGGTCCGCCAGCGGGTCCTCCCGGTGCGTGTCCACACCGCACTGCGTGACCAGCAGCTGCGGCCGGAACGCCCGCAGCACCGACGGCACGACGGCCTCGAACGCGCGCAGCCACGCCCGGTCGCCGGTGCCGGGCGGCAGGGCCAGGTTCACGCTCGTGCCCTCCGCGCCCGCGCCGCCCACCTCGGCGGGCCGTCCCGTGCCCGGCCACAGGCTCAGCGGGTTCTGGTGCACCGAGACCGTCAGCACCCGCGGGTCGTCGTAGAACGCGGCCTGCACGCCGTCGCCGTGGTGCACGTCGGTGTCGACGTAGGCGATCCGGTCGAAGCCGTGGTCGAGCAGCCACGAGATCGCCACGGCGCAGTCGTTGTAGACGCAGAACCCGGCCGCGTGGTCGCGCATGGCGTGGTGCAGCCCACCCGCGATGCTCACCGCCCGGTCCGCCGAGCCGTCGGCGATGCGCCGCGCGGCGGCCAGCGAACCGCCCACGACCAGCGCGGACGCCTCGTGCATGCGGGTGAAGACCGGGTTGTCGGCGGTGCCGAGCCCGTGGCCGACGTCCCAGCCCGCCATCGGCGCGGCCCGCACGGCGTTGAGGTAGGACGGCTCGTGCACGCGTTCGATCTCGTCGTCGGTCGCCGGCTCGGGCGTGACGAGGTCCACCCCGTCCAGCACGCCCAGCGCGCTCGCCAACCGGACGGTCAGGTCCAGCCGGACGGGGTTGAGCGGGTGGTCCCCGCCCAGGTCGTAGCCGAGGAAGGACTCGTCCCAGACGACGGCAGCGGGCTTGCCCATGTCGGCAACCTAACCCAACCGGCGGCCGGCGGTGTGATCACAGCTTGGTCGCCCCGGGCGTGCGGGCGGGCCGCGGGCACTTAGAGTCTGCCGAGACGAGGCGGGCCGGATTGAGGCCATCGAGGATGGAACCCCGCACGTCGGAACGGGGTCAGAGAACACATGCACCTGCGACTAGTCCCCGCCCTGACCGCCGTGCTGGCCCTGGGGCTCACGCTCGGCCTGTCGGCCTGCGCCACCACGGTCGCCGGCAGCCCGGTCGCCGCGGCGGGCGGGTCGACCGGTGACAAGACCGCCTCCGGCAAGCCGTCGTCGACCAAGACCTCCTCCCCCAAGGCGTCGACCAAGGAGAGCTCGCCGAAGACGAGCAACGCCGAGAAGCCCGCCGGCGACGTCAAGATCAAGACCAAGAAGAAGACCGAGGGCTACGAGGACTGCGACATCCTCACGCCCGAGGAGGTCGCGACGGCGGTCGGCGCGAAGAAGGGCGGCGAGAAGGGCTGCGTGCAGAGCACGGAGGACCCGTTCGCGGTCATCCTGTTCATGGTCACCTTCGCCGAGTACGAGGGCGAGGCGCGGTCCATCGAGGTCGGCGGCAACACCGCGTACGAGGTCAAGGAGAAGGGCGGCGACTGCACGGTGCTGGTCATGCTGACCGACGACCCGGACGAGATCACGCCCGCCTTCCAGGCCACCGTGACGCCGATCGACGAGATCGACCCGTGCCAGATCGCGCTCAAGCTCGCCACCAAGGCGTTCGAGAAGATCCCCAACGCCTGACCGCGCTCCCGGAACGGCCGGTCGGCGCGTCCGACCGGCCGTTCCGCTCGTTCGGCCCGGTGCCCTCAGCCCGCCCCGGGACCGGTGGCGGCGGGGCGGGACGGGTCCGAGGACCACTGCGACCAGGAGCCCGCGTAGAGCGGGGCGGGCCGCTCCGGCGTGGTGACGCCGGCCACCTCCAGGGCCAGGACCACCGAGGACGCCGTGACGCCGGAGCCGCAGTAGGCCGCGACCGGGCGGTCGGGCGTGACGCCGACGGCCGCGAAGCGCTCGGCCAGCGCCGCGGCCGGCAGCCAGCGCCCGCCGGAGGTGTGGCCCGACGTCGGCGCGTTCCGCGCGCCCGGGATGTGCCCGGCGCGCGGGTCGACGGGCTCGGTCTCACCCCGGTACCGCTCGGGGGCGCGGGCGTCGAGCAGCACGCCGGACGCGGCGAACGCGGCGGCCTCGTCGGCGTCCAGCACGGGCATGCCGCCGGGCCGCACCTCCACGTCGCCGGGAACAGGCGACGGCGTCTCGGCGTTGACCGGACGGCCCTCCGCCGTCCACGCCGCGAAGCCACCGTCCAGCACCGCCACCTCCGGGTGACCCGCCCACCGCAACAGCCACCACGCCCGTGCGGCCACGGAGCCGTCACCGCCGTCGTACGCCACGACCGGGTGATGCTTCCGGACGCCGGCGGCCCGCAGCACGGCCTGCAGCTCCGCCGGGTCGGGCAGCGGGTGGCGGCCACCGGCTCCGGGCGGTGCGGAAAGTTCGGTGTCGAGGTCGACATAGACGGCACCGGGAACGTGCCCGACCTCGTAGTCTTGACGTCCCGGTGGTCCGCCCAGTCGCCACCGGACGTCGAGCACGACGGGGGGTTCGGCCCCGTCCAGCGCGGAGGCCAGGGCTTCGGTGCTGATCAGTGGGTGCACGGCACCATCCTGCACCCGCGACCGGCCGACTAGCATTGACCTCATACGAAGGGGAGCGGGTGTGAACGAGCTCATCGACACTACCGAGATGTACCTCCGCACGATCTACGAGCTCGAAGAAGAGGGCGTGGTCCCCCTGCGCGCGCGGATCGCCGAGCGGCTGGCGCAGAGCGGGCCGACGGTCAGCCAGACCGTCGGGCGGATGGAACGCGACGGTCTCGTCATAGTGGCGGACGACCGCCACCTGGAGCTGACCGAGCAGGGGCGCAACCTGGCCATCGCGGTCATGCGCAAGCACCGGCTCGCCGAGCGCCTCCTGGTCGACATCATCGGCCTGGAGTGGGAGCACGTGCACAGCGAGGCGTGCCGCTGGGAGCACGTGATGAGCGAGGCCGTCGAGCGCAAGCTCGTCAAGCTGCTGGGCAACCCCACCACCTCGCCCTACGGCAACCCCATCCCCGGGTTGGACAAGCTCGGCGACGGTGAGCCCGCGCCCGCCGCCGAGGCGGACCTCGTGCGCGTGGACGAGGTGGCCCGGCGCGGCGGCGGCCGCGTCGAGGTGCGCCGGATCGCCGAGCACGTGCAGCTCGACCCGGACCTGATGGCCGAGCTGAAGGCCGCCGGCGTCGTGCCGGGCGGCACGGTCGACGTCGACTCGCTGGCCGGGGCGAAGGTCGTGCAGGTGCGCGGCAACGGCACCGTCGCCGAGCTGGACCCCGCGGTGGCGCACGCCGTCCTGGTCCAGGCGCGGTGAACCCCGCGCGCCGGGCGGCCACCGCCTTCACCCGCCTGCACGGCGTCGCGCCGAGCGGCGTCTGGTCCGCACCCGGCCGGGTGAACCTGATCGGGGAGCACACGGACTACAACGACGGCTTCGTGCTGCCGTTCGCCCTGCCGCACCGGACCGCGGTGGCCGCGTCCGCGCGGGACGACGGCGTGCTCAACGTGGCCACGGTCGGTGACGACGGCGTGGTGCAGCAGGCCGCGCCCGTGGCGGTCGCCGACCTCGAGCCCGGCGCGGTGAGCGGTTGGGCCTCCTACCCGGCGGGCGTCGCCTGGGTGCTGCGCGAGCAGGGCGTGACCGGCGGCGCGGACCTCGTCATCGCGGGCGACGTGCCGGCGGGGGCCGGGCTGTCCTCGTCGCACGCGCTGGAGTGCGCGGTGGCGCTGGCGCTGCTCGGCCTCGCCGACCACCCGACCGACGACCTGCCCCGGATCGCGCGCTGGGTGCAGCGCGCGGAGAACGACTTCGCCGGCGCGCCCACCGGCCTGCTCGACCAGACCGCGTCGCTGTGCTGCACCGAGGCGCACGTGCTGTTCCTCGACGTGCGGTCGTTCAAGTCCGAGCAGGTGCCGTTCGACGCCGCCGCCCACGGCCTCGAGGTGCTGGTCGTCGACACCAGGGCCAGCCACTCGCACACCGACGGCGGCTACGGGGCCCGGCGCTCCGGTTGCGAGGAGGCCGCCTCGATCCTCGGCGTGCCCGCGCTGCGCGACGTCGACGCGAGCGAGCTGGACGAGGTGCTGGACCGGCTGCCCGACCGGCTGCGACCGCTGGTGCGGCACGTCGTGACGGAGGACGAGCGGGTGCTCGCCGCCGTCGAGCTGCTGCGCGCCGGCCGGCTGGCCGAGCTGGGGCCGTTGCTGGACGCCTCGCACGCGTCCCTGCGCGACGACTACGAGGTGTCCGCGCCCGAGCTGGACGTCGCGGTCGACGCGGCGAAGGCGGCGGGCGCGTTGGGCGCGCGGATGGTCGGCGGCGGGTTCGGCGGCTCGGCGATCGCCCTCGTGCCCGTGGAGCGGCACGACGAGGTGGTGCGCCGGGTGCTCGCCGCGTTCGCCGAGCGCGGCTGGGCGACACCGCGGACGTTCACGGCGGTGCCCTCGGCGGGCGCCGGCCGCGATCAGTGAGGTTCCGAGTCGAAAGCGGGTATGCAGGGTGAAGTTGCTCGTCACGGGCGGTGCCGGGTACGTGGGCAGCGTCTGCGCGGCCAGGCTGGTCGAGTCCGGTCACGAGGTGGTCGTGGTGGACGACCTGTCCACCGGGCACGCGGACGCGGTGCCCGACGGGGCGCGCCTGGTCGAGGCGGGCATCGACGACGCGATCGGCGGGGTGCTCGCCGAGGGTTTCGACGGCGTGCTGCACTTCGCGGCGAAGTCGCTGGTCGGCGAGTCGATGGAGGACCCGGCGAAGTACTGGCACGGCAACGTGGTCACGTCGCTGCGGCTGCTGGACGCCATGCGCGAGCACGGCACCCCGCGCCTGGTGTTCTCCTCCACCGCCGCCACCTACGGCGAGCCGGAGCGGGTGCCGATCGCGGAGACCGCGCCCACCCGCCCCACCAACACCTACGGCGCGACGAAGCTCGCGATCGACCACGCCATCACCTCCTACGCCGCCGCGCACGGCCTGGCCGCCGTGTCGCTGCGCTACTTCAACGTGGCCGGCGCGTACGGGCGGTTCGGCGAGAGGCACGGCGTGGAGACGCACCTGATCCCGATCGTGCTCCAGGTCGCGTCGGGCAAGCGGGAGCGCGTGCAGGTGTACGGCGACGACTGGCCGACCGAGGACGGCACGTGCGTGCGCGACTACATCCACGTCCTCGACCTGGCCGACGCGCACCTGCGGGCGCTGGAGCACGCGACGGCCGGCGAGCACCGCATCTACAACCTGGGCAACGGGCTGGGCTTCTCGGTCAAGCAGGTCGTCGACGCCTGCCGCGAGGTGACCGGGCACCCGATCCCCACCGACGTGGCACCGCGCCGGGCGGGCGACCCGGCGGCGCTCGTGGCCTCCAGCGACAAGGCCCGCGCCGAGCTGGGCTGGAAGCCCGAGCGGCTCGACCTCGCCGGCATCGTGCGCGACGCGTGGGACTTCACCCGGTCACTGCAGGGGGCGTGATGGCAGGCAGGATCACCGCGGCGGACTTCGAGGACCTGACCTCGTACACCGAGGTGCCGCGCCTCACCGGGCTCGCCCTGTCCCCGGACGGGACGCGGCTGGTCACCGTGGTGGCGACCCTCTCGGCGGACCGCAAGACGTGGCAGGGCGCGCTGTGGGAGGTCGACCCGGCGGGCGAGCGGCCCGCGCGGCGGCTGACGCGGGGCGCGAAGGGCGAGTCCGCGCCCGCGTTCACGCCGGACGGCGCGCTGCTGTTCCTCTCCGGGCGGCCCGACCAGGAGGCCAAGCCCGCCGACCGGGACAAGAAGGACCAGGCGGCGCTGTGGCTGCTGCCGCCCGCGGGCGAGGCGCGCGAGGTGTGCCGTCCCGCCGGCGGGGTGTCGGAGTTCGCGGTGGCGCGGGACGCGGGCACGGTGCTGATCACGGCGACCGCGCACCCGACCGCGGAGTTCGGCGAGCAGGACGAGGAGCACCGCAAGGCCCGCGAGGACGCCGGCGTGACCGCGATCCTGCACGAGTCGTACCCGGTGCGGTACTGGGACTCCGACATCGGCCCGAACTTCCCGCGGCTGCTGGTGACCACGGCTCCCGTCGACGTCGACCGGGAGCGCGTGGACCCGTCGTCGGACCTGCTCGACCTGACCCCCAACGCGGCCGCGAGGCTGGACGACTCCCCCGCCATCAGCCCGGACGGGCGGTGGGTGGTGCGCACCGAGGGCGTCGAGGTGAGCGCGTCGTACGGCAAGCGCATCCGGCTGCGGCTGACGTCGACCGACGGCGCGACCGACCGGGTGCTGGCCGACCTGGACGGGCACTCGTTCCTGCAACCGGTGTTCCTGCCCGACTCGTCGGGCGTGGTGGCGGTGCGCGCGTTCGACTCCACGGCCGAGCTGCCGTGGACGAACACGCTGGTGCGCATCGACCTGGGGTCCGGTGAGGTGCGGGAGCTGGCGGCGGACTTCACCGAGGAGCCCGACCACCCGGTCGTGAGCCCGGCCGGTGACGCGGTGTACTTCACCAGCAGTCACCTGGGCCACCAGCCGATCTGGAAGCTCGACCTGGCGTCCGGCGACGTGGTGAAGCTGACGGCGTCCGGTGCGTACACCGACGTGCGGGTCAGCCCGGACGGCGCGTCGGTGTACGCGCTGCGCAGCGCCTGGGACCACCCGCCGCAGCCCGTGCGGCTGTCGGCGACCGGCGTGGACCAGGAGGCCGTGCCGCTGCCCGCGCCCGGTGCGGTCGAGTCGCTGCCCGGCACGGTGACCGAGGTGGAGACGGTCGTCGAGGACGGGCGGACCGTGCGGGCGTGGCTGGTGCTGCCGCGGGGCGCTTCGGCCTCCCGGCCCGCGCCGCTGCTGCTGTGGGTGCACGGCGGTCCGGTGATGAGCTGGAGCGGGTGGACCTGGCGGTGGAACCCGTGGCTGATGGCCGCGCGCGGGTACGCCGTGCTGCTGCCGGACCCGGCGCTGTCCACCGGGTACGGGTACGACTTCGTGCGCGCCGGGTGGGCGGCGTGGGGTGGCAAGCCGTACACGGACCTGATGGCGATCACCGACGTGACCGTGCGGCGGGAGGACGTGGACGAGTCCCGGACGGCGGCGATGGGCGGGTCGTTCGGCGGGTACATGGCGAACTGGATCGCCACGCAGACCGACCGGTTCAAGGCGATCGTGACGCACGCGTCGTTGTGGCACCTGGACGCGTTCACCGGGACGACGGACGACTCGTACTACTGGATCCGCGAGATGGGCGACCCGCTGCGGCAGGACGAGGCGGTGCGGGCGAACTCGCCGCACCTGCGGGTGGCGAACATCAAGACGCCCATGCTGGTGATCCACGGTGACAAGGACTACCGGGTGCCGATCGGGGAGGGGCAGCGGCTGTACTTCGACCTGGTGCGGCACGGTGTTCCGGCGAAGTTCCTGTACTTCCCGACGGAGAACCACTGGATCCTGACGCCCGGGAACGCCAAGGTGTGGTACGAGACGGTGTTCGCGTTCTTGGCGGAGCACGTGCTCGGGGAGGCTTGGCGGAGGCCGGAACTCCTCTGAGCCGGGTTGTTCGGGCGAGCGGCGTCGTGTCGTTCGGGCGAGCGGCGTCGTGTCGTCGGGTGAGTGGCGTCGTGTCGTTCGGGTGGCTGGACGTGGTTGCGGCGAAAGGCGGAAAGCGTCCTCGCCGGACGGGCAGATCAGCAGGATGACGGCCCTTCGTCGGATGTCCTGACCCAGCGTGGTCCGGGGTGCGTGTCATCCCGCCGACCTCCACAAGGGCAACCACACGTGTCAAGAGGGCGGACAACAGTCGCCCACCGGGTATCGGTGAACCGGCCCCCTTGACACGCGCGGTTGGGCGGAGCCAGGTCGGCGGGATGACACGCGCCCCTCCCGTTCGAAGACGAACCGGCCGGTTACGTCAATGCGGCTCGGAGCGGCGGCGGAAGCCGGACGGTCGAGAGGTCCAGAGGTCGAGAGGTGGCTTGAGCCGACAGGTCTCCGGCGGTGGCGGTGGCGGTGGCGCGAGCCGACAGATTCCTTCGCGGTGACCCCGGGCCAGTAGACCTCCGGTGGCGGTGGGGTGAGTCGACGAAACTCCCCCTCGCGGTGGTGCGGGAGGACAGGGCCCCCGTCGCGGCGCCCCGAAGTCGACAGGTGCCCGGTGGTGGGGTCAGCCGACGAGACTCCCCTCGCGGCGACCTGAAGCCGACAGATGCCCGGTGGTGGGGTCAGCCGACAGGACTCCCCTCGCAGCGAGTCGAAGCCCGTAGGCGCCTGGTGGCGATGGGGTTAGCCGGTAGGACTTCCGTCGCGGCGGTGGCGCTGGCGGGGATTGGTTGCGGTGGTGTGGGTCGATAGGTCTCCGGTTCAGGGGTAGGGCTGGTGGGTGCGGTGGGGATGGGGAGAGGTCGTGGCGATGGCTGGGTGGGTTGGTGAGGGCTAGGTGGGTTGGTGGAGAGCGGGGAGGTGAGGTGAGGGGCGGGTTGAGGTTGGGGTTGGGGTTGGGGTTAGAGGGTGGCGGTTGGGGTTAGAGGGTGGTGGTTGGTGGAGTGGTCCAGTCGGTTTCGGCGGCTTGTTCGGCCAGGTGGCGGATTTCGGTTGGGTGGAGGCCCATGCGCAGAGCGGTGCGCAGCAGGGCGGACAGGCGGTGGGTCGGGTTGGCGTTCTGTGCCCGTTCCAGGGCCATGGCGGCCAGGGCTCCGTTGCCCCTGATGTAGGCGCAGAAGGCCAGGAGGGTGGCCGGTTCGGCCCGCTCCGGCGTCGGGCTCGCCCTCGTCAGCTCGGTCCAGAGGAGTTCCGCGCTCCGGGCGTGCTCGCCCGTGCAGTAGGCCAGGCTCGCATCCCTCGTCAACGGGTTCGACAGGGCGTGGGCCAGGTCGGCCACCTCCTCGTCGGTCAACGGGCGCTTCCTCGTCGCCGCGCGCAGCACCTCCGCGTGGATCAGCTCGCGGTGGCGGGTGGGGATTTCGTCGGCCGCCTCGGGATCGGCCGCCTCGGGGTCGGCCGCCAGGCGGTTGAGGAGGGCGGTTCGGCGGGACAGGGCTGCCGGTGGGTCCGGGACCAGGACTTCGTCCATCGCCGCCCGGCTGGCGTACGTGACCTGGCCCTCGGCGGCCGAGGCGGCGGCGAAGACCGTGCTCGACGGGTCCGGCACGGTGCCCCACGTGCCCACGTCGTGGTAGTCGAACCAGCGCTCGCCCTTCGCCGTCGCCCGCGCCCACACCGCCGCCAGCAGCACCAGCCCGGCCCCGTGCAGCGCGTCGTGCAGCTCGTCCACCACCGCGGCGCACGGCAGGTGCTCGGGCGGGTCGCCCGGACCGCCGCCGACCACGATGACCGCCGCCTCGTCACCCCGGCACGACGCCAGTGGTTCGAGCAGCCGGGCCACCGCGTCGTGCGGCAGGTCCGGCGGCGGCAGGTCGATGCGCAACGTCAGGCTCACCTCGTGGTCGCGCACCACGAGGACCACGATCGAGTCGGACGGGTGGAAGCCCAGCAGGTGCGGCACGGCGGCGAGCAGGTCGCCCGGGTTCCGCAGGCGGGAGGACGGCAGCAGCTTGGTCATGGGTCCGAGCGTGCACCGGGGGGCGCCCGGTGGCCGGCGGCTATCGCCGAACTGTGGACAACTGCGGCGGGCCGCCCCCACCGGTGCGTGGGGGCGGCCCGTGACCTGCGGGAACTCAGCAGCTCGGTGCGACCTGACCGTCCGAACCTGTGTACACGTACGCGTCGGAGACGTAACCCGACCCGATCTTGTCCCACAGGTTGGTGGTCCCGTACTTGCCGGTGATCGTCTCGCCCTTGGTCTGGCAGCTGATCGTCACCGTGGCGCCGCTGGCCACCGAGCCGACCGCCGCGTACTGCGTGCCCGGCCCCGACCGGATGGTCACCGACGCGCCGCTGTCGGTACCGACGGTCCCGGTCACCGTGCTGCCGCACGAGTTGCGGCTGGTGTAGCTGCGGGTGCCCCAGTAGAGGATCTGCGAGCCGTTGAAGGCGATCTTCTGGTCGACGCCGTTGAGCCGCTGCTCGTAGTGCAGGTGCGGCCCGGTGGACCCGCCGGTCGAGCCGACGTCGCCGATGCGCTGGCCCAGCCGCACCGACTGCCCGACGCTGACCCGCTGCACGGACAGGTGCGCGTACCGGGTGCGCCAGCCGCCGCCGTGGTCGATCTCGATCCACCGGCCGTAGCTGGTGCTGCCCTCGTTCGCCACCCGCGTCACGGTGCCCGCCGCCGACGCGACCACCGGGTCGCCGTCGTCGTTGGCCCGGTTCAGGTCGACCGAGTTGGCGGGGCTGTGGTTGGTCCGGGTCTGGCCCTCCCACACCTGGTTGCACGGGAACGGCATCTGGAAGTTCGGCGCCGCCGCGGCCTCGCCCTGCGTGAGGGCGAGGCCGATCAGCGGCGCCACCAGGGCCGTGACGAACACGCGTCGGCTCATCTGCCACCTCCTTGACGACTGGGGGTGGTCATACGATCACGACGAGCCACGCTAGTGGAAGACTTACCAAGTGATGACTTGGTAAATTACTTCCTAACCAACCCGAACGGACCAGTCTCAGCAGTTGTGGCTGGTGTAATTGCGCGCGCCCCAGTAGAGGATCTGCGAGCCGTTGAACACGATCTTCTGCGCCACGCCGTCCAGCCTCTCCTCGAAGTGCAGGTGCGGTCCGGTCGACCCGCCCGTGGAGCCGACGTCGCCGATGCGCTGCCCCTTCGTCACGGTCTGGCCCACGCTCACCCGCTGGACGGACAGGTGCGCGTACCGGGTCCGCCAGCCACCGCCGTGACCGATCTCGATCCACCGGCCGTAGCTGGTGCTGCCCTCGTTCGCCACCCGCGTCACGGTGCCTCCCGCCGCGGCCACGACCGGGTCACCGAGGTCGTTGGCGCGGTTGAAGTCCACGGCGTTGGCCGGGCTGTGGCCGCTGCGGGTCTGGCCCTCCCACACCTGGTTGCACGGGAACGGCATCTGGAACGCGGGCGCCGCGGCGGCCTCGCCCTGCGTGAGGGCGAGGCCGACCAGCGGCGCGACCAGTGCCGTGACGAGAGCGCGCCGGGTTCGGCTCATCTGCCACCTCCTTACGACTGTGGCGGAGATCGGACCACAACCGCACCCGTCAGTGGAAGAGTTCCGAAGTGGACGCTTCGTGAAGTACTTTCTAACCGACCGATCGGCGCAGCGCGGCGGTCCCGCCGACCACGGGCAGCTCCACGACCGTGGAGTTGAGGTCCACCGACAGCCCCGCGCCCGGCTTCGGCCGCAGCGTGTAGTCGTAGTCAGAAGAGATCAGCACGAACTCGACGCGGTGACCAGACGGGACCACGTAGTCGTTCGGCTGCAGCTCCACCTCGACCCGGTACCGCTTGCCCGGCTCGACCGGCTTGGTCAGCGACGGCGACACCCGGTTCTGCGGGTCGGTCCACCCGCGGGTGATCACGTGCGACGTGCCGTCCGGCGCGCGGTCCACCAGCAGCGCGGTCACGTTGGCCGCCGGCCGGTCGAACGAGATCGCCAGGTCGACCCGGGGCGTGCCGGAGAACCGCAGCGGCTGCGCGGTCGGCCGGGTCGCGTAGGCGAGCCGGTTGCCGGAGCTGGGCAGGTCCACCAGGTCCTCGGCGCGCTTGGACGCGTCGTCGCGCAGCGACTCCACGACCGCCTTGCCGGGCACGGGCTCGAACCGCAGCGCGCCCTTGGCCGTGCCGCCCGCCCACGGGTGCAGGCGCGCGGTCGACGTGCCCGGGGCGGGCCAGTCGGCCTCGTCCACCCACGTCGTGCCGTCCTCGCGCTGGATCGTCGCCTTCGGCTCGCGCTCGATGCCGTTGTCCACGCCGTACAGGTAGTGGCTGAACCAGCGGTTGATCGTGCGCCGCCACTCCACCGACCGCAGCGTGTCGGGGTCGGTGTGCCCGGACTGGTGCAGCCAGATCTTGTGCTCCACGCCGTGCCGCCGCAGCGCCTCGTACCACTGCGCCACGTGCTTGACCTTGACGTTCCAGTCGCCCAGGCCGTGCACGGCCAGCACCGCCGCGCGCACCTTCGAGGCGTCCTTGACGTAGTTCCGCTCGTCCCAGAACGCGCTGTAGTCGCCGGTGACGCGGTCCTGCCGCGCGGCCACGTCGGCGATCACGGGCTTGCAGATCTCGCGGTCGGCGCGCGTGTAGACGTACTCGGCCAGCACGTCGAGGTCCTCGCCCTGGAACGTGCCGGGCGCGACCACCGCGCCGTCGGCCCGGTAGTAGTCGTACCAGCTGGAGATGGCCGCGATGGGCACGATGGCCTCCAGGCCCTCGACCCCGGTGGCGGCCACGGCGTTGGGCAGGGTGCCGTTGTAGGACACGCCCATCATGCCGACCTTGCCGGTGGTCCAGCCCGCCACGACGGGTGCGCCCGCCGCGTCACGGGCGGTCGCGCGGCCGTTCAACCAGTCGATCACCGACTTCGAGCCGGTGGTCTCGTTGCGCCCGCCCGAGGTGGGGCAGCCCGACGACTGGCCGGTGCCCAGCGACTCCGCGTACACCATGGCGAAGCCGCGGGAGATGAAGTAGTCCTCGTAGCGCCCGGACCGGATCGGCGCGGCGTTGGGGCCGACCGCGGCGGCGATCCGCTCGTCCGCCTGCGCCTTGAGCACCGACCCGTCGCGCTTGTCGTACCCGCCGCGCCGGTTGGGCACGTACAGCTCGACGTCGACGTCGTGGTTGGCCACGTCGTTGCCGCCGGAGAAGTACGGGCTGTTGAAGAACACCACGGGGACCTTGAGCCCGCGGTCGGTGGCCTTCTGCCGCACGACCTCCGCGTAGACCTCGTCGTCACGCCCGTCGCGGTCGCTGTCGACCGGCGCGCGCACCCACACGCTCTCGCGCACCACGTCCTTCGGGTCGAAGACGGGTTGCGCCTCGCCGCCGACGAACACCGGACCCTCAGCCGCGGCGCCGGCCACCGCGGGCGCCAACCCCAGCGGCAGCGTGACCAGAGCGGCGAGCACCGCGGCTCTCCGTGCACCCTTCACGACCGAACCCCCATCATGTGTAGGACAGGTTTGCCGTGACCATCCCCCGCCCCACAACCGCTGTCAAGGGTGTCCCAAGTCCACAATGGACAACGGCCGAAGACCCGACGATCGGCCCCTTGACCAGCGGCTCGGACCTGTGCAGACTCGCCCGGGCCATGCGTGATTTCATCGCCGCGCTGCCCAAAGTGGAACTGCACGTCCACCTCGTCGGGTCAGCCTCACCCGCCACCGTCCTCACCCTCGCCCGCAGGCACCCGGAACTGGGCGTGCCGACCGACGAGGCCGACCTGCTCCGGTTCTACGAGTTCACCGACTTCGGCCACTTCATCGACGTCTACGCGGCGGTCAACGACCTGGTCACCACCGGTGACGACGTCGCCGAGCTGGTGCTCGGGCTGGCGGCGGAGCAGGCGCGGCGCAACGTCCGCTACGCCGAGGTGACCGTGAGCGCGACCAGCCACCTGCGGGCGGGCATCGCGCCGGAGGAGCTGGACGAGGCGCTGACCACCAGCCGGGCGCGGGCGAAGGAGGAGCACGGGGTCGAGCTGGCCTGGGTGTTCGACGTCCCCGGCCTGTGGGACCGGGACTTCGGCCTGACCAGCGCGCGCTACGCCGTCGACCACCGGCCGCCGGGCACCGCGGGGTTCGGGCTGGGCGGGTTCGAGGCCGACGCGCCCCGGCGGGCGTTCCGCGAGGCGTTCGCCCTCGCCCGGGACGCGGGCCTGCACTGCGTGCCGCACGCGGGCGAGACCACGGGCCCCGACCAGGTCCGGGAAGCGCTCGACGAGCTGCACGCCGAGCGCATCGGCCACGGGATCAACGCGGTGGCCGACGACGAGCTGCTGCGCAGGCTCGCCGCCGAGGGCGTCACCCTGGAGGTCTGCCCCACCTCGAACGTCCGCACGGGCGCGGTCGAGAACCTCGCCGACCACCCGCTGCCCAGGCTCCTGGACGCGGGCGTGCCGGTCACCCTCGCCACGGACGACCCCGGCATGTTCCACACCGACCTGGACCGCGAGTACCTGCTGTGCCACGAGGTGTTCGGCCTCGACCGGGGCGACCTCGCCGAACTGGCCCGCACCGGCGTGCGGGCGAGCTTCGCGCCCGAGGAGGTCAAGCGGTCCCTGCTGGCCGGGATCGACGCGCTCGGCCACTGACCCGCTCACCCGCCCCGGCCTCCGCGACCTCGCCCGCCGGGGCAGGATGGGACGCATGAGGCTGGTCATCCTGGGCGGCGGCGGGTTCCGCGTGCCGCTGGTGCACAACGCGCTGGACGAGCACATCACCGAACTCGTGCTGCACGACGTGGACCCGCGCCGGCTGGACGCCATCCGGCGGGTGCTGCGCGGCGGCCCGCCCGTCACCACCACCACCGACCTGGACGAGGCGCTGCGCGGCGCGGACTTCGTGTTCTCCGCGATCCGGGTCGGCGGCCTGGCCGGGCGCGCGATCGACGAGGAGGTCGCCCACGCGCACGGCGTCCTCGGCCAGGAGACCGTCGGGGCGGGCGGCATCGCCTACGGCCTGCGCACCGCGCCCGTGGCCGACGCGATCGCCCGGCGCGTCGCCGAGCTGGCCCCGCGCGCCTGGGTCGTCAACTTCACCAACCCGGCCGGGCTGGTCACCGAGGTCATGGCCCGCCACCTGGGCGAGCGGGTGATCGGCATCTGCGACTCGCCGCTGGGCCTGTGCCGGCGCGCGGCCCGGGCGCTGCACGTGGCCGACGCGGCGTTCGACTACGCGGGCCTGAACCACCTCGGCTGGTTGCAGGGCGTGCACGTGGACGGGGAGGACCTGCTGCCCGCCCTGCTGGCCGACGACGAGGCGCTGGCGGGCTTCGAGGAGGGCCGGCTGTTCGGCGCGGAGTGGTTGCGCGCCCTCGGCGTGATCCCCAACGAGTACCTGCACTACTACTACTCGACGCGTGAGGCGATGGGCGACAACCGCGGCGCCTTCCTGCTCGCCCAACAACAACGGTTCTACGACGGGGACGTGGACTGGGAGACCACGCGGCTGGAGCGGGAGGCCACGTACATGGCCCAGGAGCGGGAACGCGACAGCCTCGACGGCGGCGGGTACGAGCACGTCGCCATGGCCCTCATGCGCGCCATCGCCGACGACCGGCCCACCAGGCTCATCCTCAACGTGCCCAACGGCCCCACGCTGTCCGCTGTGGACGAGTCAGCGGTCGTCGAGGTGCCGTGCGAGGTGGACGCGGCGGGCGCGCGACCCCTGCCGGTGAGCCCGCTGCCCGACCACGCGGCCGGTCTCGTCACGTCCGTCAAGGCCGTGGACCGGCTCGTCATGGAGGGCACGCGGTCGGCCGCGCTCAAGGCGTTCGCCCTGCACCCGCTGGTCGACTCGGTCGCCACGGCCCGGAGCCTGCTCGACACCTACGCGCGGCGGCACCCGGAGTTGGCTCACCTGAGCTGAGCGCGACCCAGCGCGTCCGCGCGCCGGGTCGTCTCCGGCAACCGCGTCACGCACAGCCGCAGCACCTCGGCGCACGCCCGGTCGAGGTCGACGCGGTGCCCCACGGACACGAACACCGGCTTCACGCCCGAACGCGTGCGCAGCGCCCGACCCACCACCTCGCCGTCGTCCACCAGGTCGGTGTGCGCTCCCCGCGCGTCGCCGGGCGGGTCGAACCGGCCCATCGGCGTCTTGGCCACCCCGACGCTCGGCAGGCCGGTCACCACCCCGACGTGGCAGGCCAACCCGAACCGCCGGGGGTGCGCCAACCCCTGCCCGTCGCACACCAGCAGGTCCGGCGTCACCGCCAGCTCCGCCAACGCCTCCAGCAGCGGCGGCAGCTCCCGGAACGCGAACAGCCCCGGCACGTACGGGAACCCGGCCTCCCCCGTCACCACGGCCGAGTCCACCGTCTCCAGCGACTCCGCGTCGAGCACCACGACCGCGGCCGCCAACCGGTCGTCGGCCGCGTAGGACACGTCCAGCCCGGCCACGTGCCGCACCACCAGCCCGGGGTCGGTCCGCGTCGACACCGACGGCCGCAGCCGCTCCTGCTCGGCGATCGCCTCCTCGGGCGTCACCCGTGGCTCACCGACGCGCGGTGCGCCGCCAGCAGGTCCTCGCCGAAGTCGCCGGAGCGCCGCCGCCACACCGAGTGGGCGTGGTTGGCCTCGTTGTCGGTGTTGTCGTACTCGATGAGCAGGTCCGGCCCCTGGATGCGGTAGTAGTGCCCCTCGCCGCGCTTCTGCGAGCCCTCCCACGAGAAGTGCAGCCGGTCGGGGTCCAGCGCGTCGAACTCCTCGTCGGCCAGGTCGCCGGTCAGCCGGTCGAGGTAGTAGCGCACCAGCCCGACGAGCAGCCCCCGGGACGCCCGGTCGAGCTGCGCGGGTGTGACGCCGACGGGCTCGGCGTCACCGATCCGGCGCGCGTTGCCCGTCTTGAGGTCGGGCGGCGGCCGGTCGGCGACCACGGCCAGCCCGCGGGCCGTGCGACCCATCCGGTCGAGCAGCTCGCGGGCCAGCTCCTCCTCCAGCCGCAGCGGCTGCGCCACCGTGCGACCGCGGTAGGTGATGCGGGCGGGGTGCGCGCCGAGGAAGAGCGGGGTCGCCGACACCCGCCCCTCGGCCACCACCACGCTCACCGACAGGTGGTGCCCCTCGACCCGCCAGCCCCACGGCTGGTCGCCCGGCTCGCCGAGCAGCACGGTCCAGTAGTCGCCCTGGTGCCGGTCCCGGGAGCCGCCCTCGCGGTCGTCCAGCACGTCCTCCAGCGCCATGATCGCGGTCGCCTGGGCGTAGGCGTGCGGGCTGAGCACGCACGCCAGCAACCGGTGCACGGCCTTGCGCTGGTCGCGGGTGAGATCGCCGCAGACCACGCCCGGCCGTTCGCCGGGCGTGTACGCCCACCGCGTGCGCAGGTCGGCCGCCATCGTCCCCACGGCCGCCGTGCGCTGCGCGTCGTCCAACAGGCCGAGGAAGCCCCTGGTGGCTTCGGCGATCTCGTGCAGCATGACCTCGAACTTATCCGTCCTCGCCGCGCGCAGCAGCGGGTGGCGCCGCCCTACGGGTAGGGCAGCAGCTCGGGGCGGTCGCCGGTGACCGGCCCGTCGGGCTCGCGGCCCGCCAGCCAGGCCACCAGGTCGGTCGCCGAGCCGGTCAGGGTGACCTCGCGGCCCTCGCCGATCGTCCAGGTCCGCTCCGGCGACCGGAGGACGAGCCGGGTGCCCTCGGGCACCCGGGCCGCGAGGTAGTCGACCGCGTGGTCGCAGAACTCGGGCGACCACGTGACCGGGCCCAGGTCGAGGTCGCGCAGGTGGATCTCGGCCTCGCGCCACACGGCGTAGGCGGTGCCGATCAGCGTGCCGTCGCGGTACCAGACCGGGGTGTCCCAGTCGCGGACGTTCTCCCACGCCTTGGCGAGCCGGTCGGCGGCGTCGGCGAGCGCGGCCCGGTGCTCCGCGGCCGAACGCCCGGAGTCCCGCTCGATCGCGGCGTCGCGCGCGGGTCGCCCGCCGGCGTAGACCTCGACCTTCGTGCCCTCGTTCTCGGCCTGGCCCGCCAGCCCGACCGTGCCGTTGGCGAGGTGGGCGAGCACGTGCCCGCGGGTCCAGCCGGGCAGCGCCGACGGCTGCGCCACCTGCTCGTCGGTGAGGTCCGCGACGAGGGCGGCCAGCCTGCGGTGGGCGTCCAGCGCGTTCGCCTGGATCGTCACAACTCCCCCTAATGCGTTATGGGCTCAAGTGCGTTAGGGAAAGTACCACTAGACTCGCCGGGGTGGCACTGGTGTTGGAGTTCGCGGGCACGGTCCGGCACGACGGGCACAGCGGGCTCGCGGACGACCTGGCCACGCCGGACGGGCTGGCCCGGTGGGCCGGGGTGCCCGCGGACGAGGCGCTGCGGCTGCGGGTCGTCGAGCTGCGCTGGGCCGTGCGGTCGCTGTTCGCGCACGCCACGCGTGCCGCGGAGCGCATGGACGCCCCGCACCTGATGGACGTCGAGCGCGCGCTCCGGATCGTGAACGCCGCCGCCGCGCGCGTGCCGCGGGTGGCGCAACTGGAGTGGGGCGAGCAACCGCGGCTGCGCCACCTGGACTCGGCCGACGAGGGCGACCGCCTCCTGGCGACGCTGGCGACGGCCGCCATCGAGTTCCTCGCCGGCGACGCGCGGGCCGACCTGCGGGCCTGCCCCGCGCCCCGGTGCATCCGGTACTTCGTCAAGGCCCACCCCCGGCAGGAGTGGTGCAAGCCGTCGTGCGGCAACCGCGCCCGGGTCAGCAGGCACTACCACCGCGCCCGCGCCCTGCCCTGAGGACCCGATCGCGGGCACGCGCCCGGCGGGAGCGGCGGCACCGCTCCGCGACCATCCACAGTGGAGTGCCGCGGAGCGGTGCCCGCGGATCAGCCGCCGCTCGTGCGCCGGAACACGCGCCGGCCGACGAACGTGTTCTGGTGCGGCCGGCCGGGCGCCTTGTCCACGCCGCCGTTCTTGCGCGCGTGGCCGCGGCGGGCCGCGCGGTTGAGCGGGACGGCGGGCTGCTCCGGCTGGTCGGGCTCGTCGCCGTCGGCCGGCGGAACGTCCTCGGTGGTCATGACTGCCTCCTGGGGGTGGGGCGAAGTCGCCGGTCAGCGACGTCGCATGGCGTACTGGCGCGGGTTGGCGACCGGCCGGCCGCCCGCGAAGCGCGGCTGCACCGCGCCGGACGCGCGGGCACCACGGCGGGCGGCGCGGTTGGTGGGCTGACCGTCGTGCGGCGGTTCGTTGCGCATGGTGGGCATGCGATCGCCTCCTCGGTGTTCGAGGCGTGCGGAGAAGCGCGACCCGTGCTGCACGGGGTCGCGTGAAGGGCCGCTGGGGCCACCGGGAGAAGGGCGCGGCACGGCTCGGGCCGGTGCGGCGCTGGAGGAAGAAGTCCTCAGAGGAAGAACATGGTCACGACGGTAGCCCGCTCCGGACCGCGACGCCATCCCTTTTCCGGCGGGCCGCCGAACGGACCGCGCCACGGCCGCGCCCGTGCCGTGAAACTCCTGGTAGCGGCCCTGCCCGTCACCGACCGGGGTCACCCACCCGGGCGACCGCGAGCGGTCACGCCGGGTGCCCGGTCGGCCGCTCACTCGGCGATGTCCACGACCTCGCCCTCGATCACGTCGCCGTCCACGACCGCCGGCAGCTCGTCCCGCTCGGTGAAGAAGCGCGAGGCGAAGGCGCCCACCGCGCGCGTCGTCACGGCGTCGAACGTGCCGCCGATCACGCCACCCACCAGCGGCACGCCCTTGGCCAGCGTCACGGTGGCCTTGGTCGTGCCGTACTTCGCCAGGAGGGTGAACCCGACGCGCTTGTTGATCTCCCGGATCAGCTGCACCGGGATGCGCTCGATCAGGCGCATGGTGAGCTTCGATCCGACCCGGATGCCCGCCTTCTTCAGCAGCTCGGTCCCCGCGTTGCCCAGCAGGCACACGAGGATGGCCGTCTGCACCTCCTCGCTCTCCAGGTCGTGCCCGTGCACGGCCGCGATCGAGGCGACCAGGTGCGTCTGCACCAGGTACGACGCGGTGAGGTTCACCGGCAGGGTGGCGGGCAGCGTGATCAGGCCGCCGACGTTCGTCGCGAAGCCCTGCACACCCGCCGCCGCCACGTGCGTCCGGATGAGGTGCTTGATCGCCTCCTGCGGCGTCAGCCCCTTCTCCAGCGCCTCCGCGGCCATCTGCTGCGCGCTCTTGAACGGTCCGAACCCGTTGATGCCCACTTTGAGGAGCTGGTCAACCGCGTTCTGCTGCACCCTGGCGATCGCACCCGGTTCGTCGGCCATGCCCCCGAGGTTACGCGGCGCGCCAGCGGGTAAACGTGGCCAATGGACATGTCTTCGTTGGCAGAGCTGGTCAGGCAACGCGGCCCGTTCGCGTCGGTGTACCTGGACGCCTCGCACGACACCGAGGACGCGGCCAAGGCCGTGGAGCTGCGCTGGCGCGGTGCCCGCGAGGAGCTGGCCCGGCAGGGCGCGGACGAGGCGACGCTGGAGGCGCTGGAGGGGCCGGCGCTGACCCCCGTCACCGGCAAGGCGGGCCGGGCGCTGATCGCCGCGCGCGGGAAGCTCCTGCTGGACCGCGTGCTGCCGCGCCCGCCCGCCTCGGACACCGCCCGCTGGTCGGACCTGCCGCACCTGCTGCCGCTGGCGGCGTCGTTGCAGTCGGACGTGCCGCACGTCGTCGTGCTGGCCGACAAGGTCGGCGCGGACCTGCACGGGCACGACGGGCAGGGCGAGGTCTCCGCCGAGGTCCGGGGCGAGGACCACCCCGTGCACAAGGTCCGCGGCGGCGGCTGGTCGCACCTGCGGATGCAGCACTCGGTCGAGGAGAACGCCAAGCGCAACGCCGCCCGCGTCGCCGAGGAGGTCGACAAGCTCGTGACCTCGATCAACGCCCGGCTGCTGATTCTGGGCGGCGAGCTGCAGGCCCGCGCGGGCGTGAAGGAGGCACTGAGCACGCGCTGCCGGGACGTGCTGATCGAGGTCGAGGGCGCGAGCCTCGGTGACGGCGCGGACGACCAGGCGTTCGACGACGCCGTGCAGGCGCTCGTGGCGCAGTACCAGGCCGACCTGGACAACGACGTGCTGGAGGAGTTCACCGCCGAGGCCAACCGCTCCGGCGGACGCGCGGTGCAGGGCCTGGAGCCGGTGGTCGAGGCGCTGCGCGAGGCCAACGTCGCCGCGCTGCTGGTCGCGGACCCGGCGCTGGGCGACCGCACGGTGTGGTCCGGCGAGGACCCGGCCCAGGTGGCGCTGCGCGAGTCGGAGCTGCGCGGGCTGGGCATCGAGCGGCCGGGCGAGCACCGGGCGGACGAGGCCCTGGCCATCGCCGCCGCCGCGACGGGCGCGCAGGTGCTCGTCACCGACAACGCCTCGCTGTTCGAGGGGGTCGGCGCGCTGCTGCGCCACTAGGCGGGCTCGACCCCGTGCTCCAGGTAGAGGGTCACGCCGCGCTCCCTGGCGCGGAGCGCGGCGGCGACCCGCCGGGCCAGCCGCGGGATCACCAGGTCCGGCACGTCGGCCGGCTCGACGTAGCGGTGGGCGCGCAGCTCGTCGGCCGGCAGCCGGATGGCCGCGTCCTCGGCCAACGAGCCGCCGTCGAAGACGAACAGCACCCGGTCCTGCCCGCCCGCCGGCGCCCAGTCCGCGACGAGCAGCGGGCCCGGCTCGACGGCCAGGCCCAGCTCCTCCAGCACCTCCCGGGCGCACGCCTCGCGGGGCGTCTCGCCCGGCTCCACCGCGCCGCCCGGGATCTCCCAGTGGTCCTTGTAGGTCGGCTCGACCAGGAGCACCCGGCCCCGCGCGTCGAGGAACAGCGCGCCGGACGCGGCGAGCGCGGCCGCGCTCAGACCGCCGCCGCCACGACGTCCTCGGCCGGCTTCGTCTCCAGCGCGACGACCTTCTTGTCCCGCCGGTTGCGCTTCTCCAGGTAGGTCGCCAGCCACGTCAGCAGCAGGCACATCGCGATGTACATCGCGGCCACCACGATCGTGACGGGCACCAGCGGCCGGCCGAACTCGAAGATGCTGCCCACGTACCGGGCGTAGCGCAGCAGCTCCTCGTAGGTGATCAGGAAGCCGAGCGCGGTGTCCTTCAGCAGCACCACGAGCTGGCTGATGATCGCCGGCAGCATCGCCCGGACCGCCTGGGGCAGCAGGACGTAGTTCATCACCTGGGTCTTGCGCATGCCCACCGCGTAGGCGGCCTCGCTCTGCCCGCGCGGCAGCGACAGCACGCCCGCGCGGAACACCTCGGCGAGTACCGAGCCGTTGTAGAGCGTCAGGCCGAGCACGACCGAGTAGAACGGCGCGCCCAGCGACAGGCCGTAGTGGAACACGAAGATCAGCACGACCAGCGGGACGGCGCGGAACAGCTCGACGACCACCATCGACGGCACGCGGACGACCTTGTGGTCCGACAGCTGGCCCGCGGCGAAGACCGCGCCGAACAGCAGCGCCAGCACCGCGCCGGCGGCGAACGCCTTCAGCGTGTTCAGCAGCGCGTCGAGCAGGTCGGTCTGCACCTTCTGGTACTCGATCCAGGTCCACTTGTTGCCGTCGAACTGACCGCTCTCGGCGAACCGGTAGACCACGAAGCCGATGCCGGCGACCAGCACGAGGACGCCGATCAGCGCGTAGAGGCGGTGGCGCAGCCGAGCCCGCGGCCCGGGTACGTCGAACAGGACCGAGCTCATCGGGCGATGCTCCACCGCTTCTCGAGGCTGCGTTGCAGCAGGGTCATGGGGATCACGAGGACGACGAAGAAGGCCGCGACCCAGAGCAGGCCGATCAGCTGGTTCTCGCCGCGCTCGGACAGGTTGTAGCTGATGGAGCCCGCCTGGAACACCGAGAAGCCCGCCGCGATGGTGGTGTTCTTCAGCAGCGCGATCATGGTGCTCATCATCGGCGGCACGACCGCGCGGGCGGCCTGCGGCAGCACCACGGAGCCCAGCATCTGGCCGAACGTCAGGCCCAGCGCGCGGGACGCCTCGGCCTGCCCGACCGGCACGGTGTTGATGCCCGACCGGACGACCTCGCACACGAACGCCGCCGTGTAGAGGATGAGGGCGGCGAGCGCGGCGCTGAAGTAGTAGCCGGCCGCCGAACCGCCGAACGTCTCCGCGTCGACGATCTTGAGCAGCGGGAACGCGAAGGCGAAGAAGAAGAACACCAGGGTGAGCGGGGTGTTGCGGACGATCGTCACGTAGGCGGTGCCCATCGCGCGCATCACGGGGACCGGCGCGACCCGCAGCATCGCCAGGACCGTCCCCAACACCAGCGACCCGACCGCGGAGATCAGGAACAGCTCAACGGTGTTGAGGAACCCGGGCCCGTACAGGTCGAGGTTGTCGAGCAGGACGTCCATCGGCTTCCTCGGCTAGGTGGGTGTGGTGCGGCCGGCCGCCGGAGCACCGACGACCGGCCGCGGGAGGTGATCAGTAGCGGTCGAGCACGGGCTTCTGGGTCGTGGAGCCCGACTTGCCCAGCGTGTTGTCGTACGCCTTCTGCCACTCGCCGCCGTCGAGGGCCGCCTGCAGGATGTCGTTGACCTTGTCGCGCAGCGCCTTGTCGTCCTTGGGCAGGCCGATGCCGTAGGGCTCGTTCGAGAACGGCTTGCCGACGACCTTCAGCGTGTCGGGCGACTGCGAGGCGTAGCCCTTGAGGATCGCGTCGTCGGTGGTGACGGCGTCGACCGCGCCCTGCTCCAGCTGCTCGACGCACTGCGAGTAGTTCTGCAGCTCGACGATGTTCTCCGGCTCGGTCAGGCCCTCGGACTTGACCTTCTGGATCGGCGTGGAGCCGGTCACGGAGCAGACCTTCTTGCCCTTGAGGGCGTCCTTGCCGGTGATCGAGCTGTCGCTCTTCTTCACCAGCAGGTCCTGGCCCGCGGTGAAGTACGGGCCGGCGAACGCGACCTGCTCCTTGCGCTTGGCGTTGATCGTGTAGGTGCCGACGTAGTAGTCCACGTCACCGTTGATCAGCGCCTGCTCGCGGCCGGCCGACGGGATCGCCTTGTACTCGATCTTGTCGTCGCCGTAGCCCAGCTTCGCCGCGACCAGCTTCGCGATCTCGATGTCGAAGCCGGTGAACTTGCCGCTGGTCGGGTCCTTGTACCCGAGGCCGGGCTGGTCCTCCTTGACGCCGACCACGACCTTGCCGCGAGACTTGATCTTGTCGAAGGTCGGCGAGCCGTCGACCTTCACGTCGGCGGCAACCTGCTGCGAGGGCGTGCCGGTGTCGCCGGGGCTGCCCTCCTTGCCGCATGCCGTCAGGGCGAGGCCGCCGGCCAGCAGCGCCACCGCAAGGGTGCGAACCCTCATCGTCCTTCTCCTGCTCTCGTTCGGTCGGGCGGCGCCAGGCTCAGCGCCGCGTTCGTGGGACTTCAGTGGGTCAGGATCTTGCCAAGGAAGTCCTTCGCGCGGTTGGACTTCGGCGCGGAGAAGAACTCCTCCGGCGTCGAGTCCTCGACGACCTCGCCGTCCGACATGAAGATCACCCGGTCCGCGGCCTTGCGGGCGAAGCCCATCTCGTGGGTCACCACGAGCATGGTCATGCCCTCCTTGGCCAGCGTCGTCATCACGTCGAGCACCTCCTGGACCATCTCGGGGTCCAGCGCGGAGGTCGGCTCGTCGAACAGCATCACCTTGGGCCGCATCGCCAGGGCGCGGGCGATCGCCGCGCGCTGCTGCTGCCCACCCGACAGCTGAGCGGGGTACTTCTCCGCCTGGTTCGCGATGCCGACCCGCTCCAGCAGCTCCATGGCCGTCTTGCGGGCCTGGGCGGCAGGGGTCTTGCGGACCTTCAGCGGCGCGAGCATCACGTTGTCGACGATGCTCTTGTGGGCGAACAGGTTGAACGACTGGAAGACCATGCCGACGTCGGCGCGCAGCCGGGCCAGCTCCTTGCCCTCGGCGGGCAGCGGCTGGCCGTCCACCTCGATGACCCCGGACTCGATCGGCTCGAGCCGGTTGATCGTGCGGCACAGCGTGGACTTGCCCGAGCCCGACGGGCCGAGCACCACGACGACCTGCCCCTTCGGCACCTCCAGCGACACGTTCTTGAGCACGTGCAGGGGGCCGAAGAACTTGTCCACGCCCGCCATCCGGATCATCGGCGGAGCAGGAGTGGCGGCGGTCATCAGTCCTCCAGTAGGGGTTCCTGAGCGATGGCGGGAAACCTAGGTGTGAATCACCACACCAGTCCAGGCGGTTGAGCAAGACTTAGGGTCTCAACTCTGTCACAGGGTGGCGACACTTATCGGGGAGGCTCCACGGTGCGGGTGCTGTTGGTCGAGGACGACGACCGGGTGGCAGAAGCGCTGGTACCGGCGCTGACCCGGCGTGGTTTCACGGTGGACCGGCAGGCCACCGGTCGGGGGACGCTCGATCGGCTGGCGGGGGTCGACGTGGTGCTGCTGGACCTCGGCCTGCCCGATGTGGACGGTGTCACGCTGTGCCGGCACATCCGCGCGGCGAGCGACGTGGCGATCATCGTCGTGTCGGCCCGCGGCGAGATCGACGACCGCATCCTCGGCCTGCACGCCGGCGCGGACGACTACCTGGTCAAGCCCTACGACGTGGGCGAGCTGGTGGCCCGCGTGCACGCCGTGCGGCGGCGGCGCGGCGACCCGGTCGGCGTCGGCGGCACGGGCACCGAGGTGTTCGAGGTGGCCGACGTGCGGGTGGACCTGGGCCGGCACGAGGTCACCGTGGCGGGTGAACCCGTGGCCCTGTCGCGCAAGGAGTTCCAGGTGCTGGCGCTGGTGGTGGCGGCGGGTGGCGCGGTGTGCACCCGCGAGCGCATCCTGGCCGAGGTGTGGGGACGCACCTGGGCGGGCGCGAACCGGACCCTGGACGTGCACGTGGCGACGCTGCGGACCAAGCTCGGGCGCCCGTCGCTGCTGGAGACGGTGCGCGGTGTCGGGTACCGGTTGAGCGGGGGCTGAGTGCGGTCGCGGCTGCTGGGCATCGTGTTGACGCTGGTCGTGCTGGTGCTGCTCGGCCTCGGCGTGCCCCTGGGCCGGGGCGTGGCCCAGACCGAGCAGCAGGAGATGTTCCTGGACCGGCTGACCGACACCACGCGGTTCGCGTCCGTGGCGCAGCGGCCGTTCATCGACGACCAGCCCGAGGTGCTGGTCCCCGAGCTGCGCCGCTACCACGAGCTGTACGGCATCCGGGTGGCCCTGCTCGACCTCGACGGGCGGGTGGTGGCCGCCTCGTCCGACGACGTGGACGTGTCCGCGCCCGAGGTCGCCGACCTGGTGCGGGGCGCGCTGGCCGGCCGCCAGCCGGTGGCGCCCGACGCGGTCATGCCGTGGGACTCGACGGAGCTGGTGCTGGCCGAGCCGGTGCTGGAGGCGGGCGAGGTCCGGGGCGCGGTGGTGACGTTCTCGCCGACGACGAAGACCCGCGGCGAGGTGCTGCTGTGGTGGTCGCTGCTGCTGGGCGGCAGCCTGCTGGTGCTCGCGCTGGGCGTGTTCGTGGCGTTGCCGCTGGTCCGCTGGACGCTGCGGCCCGTGCGCCGGTTGGACGACGCGACCGGGCGGCTGCTGGCGGCGGTGGTGGCCGGGCAGCCGGTCGAGCCGGTCGGCTCGTCGGACGGGCCGCCGGAGCTGCGGCAGCTCTCGCGGTCGTTCGACCAGATGGCGGCGAACGTGGGCGACGTCCTGGCCGCGCAGCGGGCGTTCGTCGCCGACGCCTCCCACCAGCTGCGCAACCCGTTGACCGCCCTGAAGCTGCGTCTGTCCAACCTGGAGGACCACGTGGTGGGCGAGGGCGCGGCGCACCAGGCCGCGGCGCTGGACGAGGCCAACCGGCTCAACCGCATCCTGGACGAGCTGCTGTCGATGGCGCGGGCGGGCGCGGCCTCGGTCGACCCGGTGCCGGTGGACGTCGACCGGGTCGTGGCGGGTCGGCTGTCGGCGTGGCAGCCCGCCGCCGCGGCCCGCGAGGTGCACCTGGTGCTCGACGGCGAGCCGGGCGGCCGGGCGCTCGCGCCGCCGCGCGGTGTCGAGACCGTGCTGGACGCCCTGCTGGACAACGCGCTCAAGTTCACCTCCGACGGCACCCTCGTCCGCGTGGACGTGCGGCGGCGCGACGGCGAGGTGCGGCTGTCGGTGCAGGACGAGGGCCCGGGGCTCGCCCCGGAGGAGCTGGAACGCGCCACGGACCGGTTCTGGCGCAGCCCGGCGCACCAGAACGTGCAGGGCTCGGGCCTGGGGCTGGCGCTCGTGCGGCAGGTCGTGGAACGGGTGAACGGCTCGCTGCGGCTGGAGTCGCCCGAGGGAGGCGGCCTGCGCGTGACCGTCGCGTTCCCGGCCGCCTGAGCGGGTCAGCTCGTCACGGCCACGCCCTCCGGCTGCGCGCCCACGGGCACGGGCGCGCCCTGCGAGGCGTCGTCGGCGTCGATCACCGACAGGGTGTCCGACCCGGTGTTGGTGACGAACACGAAGCTGTCGTCGGGTGCGGCGGCGGAGCCCTCGGGCATCCGCTGCACCGGCAGTGGACCGGCGACGGGCTCGCCCGACGGGCCCAGGACGGTGACCGTGTCCGAACCGGTGTTCGCCACGTGCACGCGACCGCTCGGCGTGACCGAGACGCCCAGCGGCGCGCGGCCGACGGGCGTGGTCGCGATCGGCAGGTTCCGGCGGGTGTCGATGACGGTGACGGTGTCCGATCCCGTGTTCGCCACGTAGAGGCGACTGCCGTCGGCGCTGATGGCGATGCCCGCCGGGTACCGGCCCACGGGGATGGTCTGCACCGGCCGGTGGCCGGCGGTGTCGATCACCGTCACGCTCCCGGCCCCGTTGTTCGTCACGTACACCCGGGAGCCGTCCGGACCGGCCACCGCGCTGTGCGGGAACCGGCCGACCGGGACGGTCGACACGACGGCGTTCGCGGCGACGTCGATCACGGAGACGGTGTTGGAGCCGAAGTTCGTGACGTAGGCGTGGGTCGGGGTGGCGGCGACCCCGAAGGGGTGCGCCCCGACCGGCACGGTCGCCACGACCACGTGCGCCCGCGCGTCGATCACCGACACGGTCGAGGACAGGTCGTTGGTGACGTAGACCCGGTCGCCGCCGGGGTGCGCGCCGACCCCGACGGGCTGGTCGCCGACCGGGACGGTGGCCACCACCTCCCTCAACCGGGTGTCGTACACGGTGACGTTGTCCGAGCCGCTGTTGGCCACGTAGACCTGGACGCGGAACGGGTAGAAGGGCGGGATCGAGGCGGAAGCGGGGGCGGTGACCAGGGCCGACAGCACGACGATCGCCCCTGCGCAGAACGACTGGACGGACATGGGCACTCCGTGGCGGTGTTCCGGTTCGGCGCCGAGGTCCGCGCCACCGATCACGCTAACGGCCTAGTGGCGGCCGTACGGTGCCGCCGGCCGCCTGTCCACCGACTTGGGCGAAACGGTCACGAGGGGGGAATCAACCGCGCGGCTGACCCGCCCACCGCTAAACCTTGACGTCGCGGTAGTACCGCATCGCACCGGGGTGCAGCTCGATCGGGGTCGTCTCGATCGCCGAGCGGACCTCGATCGACCGGGCCACCGGGCTCGCCGCGACCAGCGCCGGCTGCGCCCGGAACAGCCCTCTGACCAGCGCTTCCGCCACGTCGTCCGACATCGTGTCGTTGACCAGGAGGAAGTTGCGCACCACCAGGGTGACGACCGGTCCGCCGCCGACCTGCTCGTAGGCCGACGCGGGCAGGGTCGCCGAGCCGTAGACCGGGTACTCCTCGCGCAGCTTCGGCAGCACGTCGCCGAGGTCGAGGATCCGCACCTTCACCGTCGTGGCCAGCGTGGTGACCGCGTCCGTCGGCACGCCGCCGGACCAGAAGAACGCGTCCAGCTGGCCGTTGCGCACGGCCTCCGCGCTGGTCGGCAGGTCCATGTGCTGGACCTTGAGGTTCTCCGGCGGGATGGCCGCCGCCTTCAGCAGCCGCTGGGCGATCAGCTGCACGCCCGAGTCCTGCGCGCCGACGCTGATCCGCAGCCCCGACAGGTCCTTCAGGTCGCTCAGCTTGGTCGCCCGCACGTCGTCGCGCACGATCAGCTGGAGGTAGTCGTCGTGCATCCGGGCCAGCGCGTACAGCTTGTGCCCGCCCTCGCCCTTCTGCTTCTCCTCCGCCGCGTCGGCCGCGGAGAACCCGACCTGCGCCTGGTTGGCCCGCAGCCGGTCGAGGTTGTCCACCGAGCCCGCCGTGCTCGCCACCTGCGGCCGGGGGATGCCGGGGTCGTGGGTCCACGCGTCGGCCAGCGCCGTCCCGAGCTTGTGGTACACCCCGCCCTGGGTGCCGGCCGCCATGGTGAGCTTGACCTGGTCCAGGTCGTCGCCGCAGGCCGTCAGGGACAGGGTGGCCAGGGCCAATGCGGCCCCGACCGCGTGCAACCGCAGGAGCGTTCCCGACACCTGCGCATCGTCGCACGTCCACGCTCTACGCTGGACCCGACGGAAGGACGAGGTGCAGTGACTCGCAGTTACCAGATCCGCACGTTCGGTTGCCAGATGAACGTGCACGACTCCGAGCGCCTGGCCGGCATGCTGGAGGACGCGGGCTACACGCCCGCCGAAGGCGACGTCACCCCGGACGTGGTGGTGTTCAACACCTGCGCGGTGCGGGAGAACGCCGACAACAAGCTCTACGGCACGCTCGGCCACCTCGCGCCCGCCAAGTCCGCGAACCCCGACATGCAGATCGCCGTCGGCGGCTGCCTCGCGCAGAAGGACCAGGGCGAGATCGTCAAGCGCGCGCCGTGGGTCGACGTGGTGTTCGGCACGCACAACATCGGCTCGCTGCCCGTGCTGCTGGAACGCGCCCGGCACAACCGCGAGGCCCAGGTCGAGATCCTCGACTCCCTGGAGACCTTCCCCTCGACCCTGCCCGCCCGCCGCGACTCGGCCTACTCGGGCTGGGTGTCGGTGTCGGTCGGCTGCAACAACACGTGCACCTTCTGCATCGTCCCGTCGCTGCGCGGCAAGGAGAAGGACCGCCGCCCCGGCGACGTGCTCGCCGAGGTCCAGGCCCTGGTCGACCAGGGCGTGCTGGAGGTCACCCTCCTCGGGCAGAACGTCAACTCCTACGGCGTCGAGTTCGGCGACCGCTACGCGTTCGGCAAGCTGCTGCGCGCCGCGGGCGCGATCGAGGGCCTGGAGCGGGTCCGGTTCACCTCGCCGCACCCGAAGGACTTCACCCACGACGTGATCGCCGCGATGGCCGAGACGCCCGCCGTCTGCCACTCGCTGCACATGCCGCTGCAGTCGGGCTCGGACCGCGTGCTGAAGGAGATGCGCCGCTCCTACCGGACCACGAAGTACCTGTCCATCCTGGACGACGTGCGCGCGGCCATGCCGGACGCGGCCATCACCACCGACATCATCGTCGGCTTCCCCGGCGAGACCGAGGAGGACTTCCAGGCCACCCTGGACGTGGTGCGCGAGGCCAGGTTCTCCTCCGCGTTCACGTTCCAGTACTCCAAGCGCCCCGGCACCCCGGCCGCCGAGCTGCCCGACCAGCTCCCCAAGCAGGTCGTGCAGGAGCGCTACGACCGCCTGGTCGCCCTGGTGAACGAGGTCGCCCACGAGCTGAACCGCGAGCAGGTGGGCCGGAAGGTCGAACTGCTGGTCGCCTCCGGCGAGGGCCGCAAGGACTCCGAGACCCTCCGGATGACGGGCCGCGCCCGCGACGGCCGCCTGGTCCACTTCACCCCGGGCGACGCCCACGTCCGCCCCGGTGACGTCGTGGAGACCGTGGTGACCTACGGGGCGCCCCACAACCTGATCGCCGACGGCCCGCTCCTGTCGCACCGCCGCACCAGGGCGGGCGACCTCTCCGAGGCGGGCCTGAAGCCGAAGACCCCGGGCGTGACGCTCGGCCTGCCGTCGTTCGGCAAGCCCGCTCCCCTGTCCGCGGCGGTCGGCGGGTGCGCGGTCTGATGAGCGAGCACGACCCGGACGACCTGGCCGGCCTGCGGGAGGAGATCGACGGCGTCGGGCGTTCGGCGGCCAAGCGCTTCGACCCGGGCGCGGGCGCGCTGACGATCGCCATCGCCGCCCTGGCCGTCCTCGTCTCGCTGGTCCTGCCCTGGCTGGACGGCACGAGGGGCCTGAGCGTCCTCTCCGGCGAGGGCAGGGGCCTGCCGAGGGTCTTCGCCTACGGCGCGGTGGTCGTCGGCGTCCTGCTGCCGGCCCTGGCCCTGACCGTCCGCCGCTGGGCCCTGGCCTGGATCTGCGCCCTGGGCTCCTTCGCCACCTCCGTGGCGGGCGTCCTGTCGATCTGGAGCACCCAAACGACCACCGGCCACCACCCCGGCCCGGGCCCGGGCATCGGCCTGGTCCTCGCCGTGGTCGCCGTGGTCGTCCTGCTGGTCAAGTGGCTCCGCCTGGCCGCCTCCCGCCCCCCGATGCAATAACACCACCACCAGGCACAACGGACTCGCAGCCGACCGCCGGGGCTCGATGTGACATGGGCACCCGTAAGGGCCCCACGTCACATCGAGCCGGACCCGACCACCGAGCCGCGAGCCCGAGCCCGCTACCGGCTCGCCACCGCCTGCTCCGCCGCCGCCAACCACTCACGCCACTGCTTGGCCTGCGCCTCCGCCTGCTCGGCCCGCCGCTTGTCGCCGGCCGACCGCGCCTTCGCCGCCTGGGCCTCGAACTGCTCGACCCGCTCGCGGAACTGCGCGACCCGCGCCTCGGCCTCCGGGTCGGACCGGCGCCACTGCGCGTCGACCGCCCCGCGGACCCGCTCCTCGATCGCCCGGAGCTTGCCCTCCAGCTCGCGGACCCGCTCGCGGGGCACCTTGCCGATCGCGTCCCAGCGCTCCTGGATCCGGTACAGCTGCTGCCGCGCCGCCTCCAGGTCCGCCGACGGGTCGATCCGCTCGGCCTCGGCGAGCAGCTCCTCCTTCAGCTTCGCGTTGGCCGCGAACTCGGCGTCACGCTCGCTGAACGCCTCGGACCGCTTGGCGAAGAACGCGTCCTGCGCGGCGCGGAACCGCTGCCACAACGCGTCGTCGGCCTCCTTGGGCGCGCGCCCGGCGGCCTTCCACTCGACCATCAGCTCCTTGTACCGACCGGCGGTGGGACCCCAGTCGTCGGAGTCGACGAGCTTCTCGGCCTCCTCGACCAGCTCCTGCTTGCGGTTCTTGGCCACGCCGCGCTGCCGGTCGAGGTCGGCGAAGTGCGACCCGCGCCGGCGGTTGAACGCGTCACGCGCCTTGGAGAACCGCCGCCACAGCTGCTCGTCGGTCTTGCGGTCGACGCCCCGGATGGTCTTCCACTCGTCCAGGATCGCCCGCAGCCGGTCGCCGGCGGCCTTCCACTGCGTCGACTCGTTCGCCAGCGCCTCGGCTTCCTCGACCAGCTCCAGCTTCCGCGCGCCCGCTGCGGCCCGGGCCTCGTCCTTGGCCGCCTTGGCGGCCTCCAGGCCCTTCTCGGCCAGCGCCAGGACGTACTCGACGCGCGCGGCCAGGGCGGCGAGGTCACCGACCACGGCCGCGTCACCCAGGGTCTCCTGGACGTGCTTCGCGCTGGTCAGCGCGTGCTTGGGGTCGCCCGCGCCGGACGTCAGCCGCGTCACCAGCAGCTCGACCTCGGTGCGGATGTCGTCGAACCGGCGCGCGAAGTGCGCCAGGCCCTCGGCGGGCTCGCCCGCCTGCCAGGAACCGACGACCCGCTCCCCGTCGGCCGTCTTGACGTGGACGGTGCCGTCCTCGTCCACGCGCCCCCAGCGGTCAGGGTGGTCCGACGCCACGGGGACCGGCGGTGGCGCCACGACCGGCGTCGCTTCCACCCGGGTCTCCTCGACCACCGCCCCCGCACCACTGTCGCCAGTGGTTCCCGGTGTCGTCTCGTGCTCCGTCATCGCCGGCTTCCTCCTCGCCTGCCCACTTCGTGGTGCCCGTGCCGACCACGGGCGCCCCGCCTACGACGGGGCCCAGCACCCGAGTACCGCGACGCTCCCAGGAGTGCCCAGTACCTCGCGCGCATTCAAACAGGTCAAGGCTCGCATCGGTACCGGTGGTGGCCGATGAGTAGCGTGGACTGCCATGATCTCGCGCCTGGTGGTCGTGCCGCACCCGCCGCTGCTGGTGCCCGAACTGGTGTCCGGTGCCGCCGCGGAGACCGAACCGGTCCGCTCGGCGTGCCTGGCCGCGGCGCGGGACCTGGCCGCGCACGCGCCGGACTGGGTGGCCGTGGGCGTCGACCCGTCCGGGCCGAGCGTGCTCGACCACGCGACCGGCACGTTCCGCGGCTTCGGGGCGGACGTTCGGGTGTCCCTCTCGGTGGACGCCGACCCCACCCCCGACCCGGACCTGCCGCTGCCCGCCCTCGTCGCCGCGTGGCTGCGCGACCGGTCGGGCGCGCGCTCCGTGCGGGTGCACCTCGTCCCACCCGACTTCTCCGCCGCCGACTGCGCGGCCCTGGGCGCACGCCTGGCCGGCTCGCCCGCCCTGCTCGTGCTGGGCGACGGCTCCCACCGCCGCGGTGAGCACGCCGTGGGCCGCCCGGACGACCGCGCCGAGCCGTTCGACGAGGACATCCACAAGGCCCTGGCCACGGCGGACACGGCCGCGTTGCGCGCGCTCGACCCGGCGCTCGCCGCCGAGCTGGGTGCCTTGGGCCGTGCCGCCTGGCAGGTCGCCGCGGGCGTGCCCGGCGCGTGGCGGTGCACGCGGTCGGCGTTCCTCGCGCCCTTCGGCGTCGGGTACCACGTGGCGGTCTGGGAGGCTTGACCGCGTGAACACCCCCATCGCCGTCGTCGGGCCCACCGCCACCGGCAAGTCGGACCTGGCCGTGCGGTTGGCCGTCGAACTGGGCGGCGAGGTGGTCAACGCCGACTCGATGCAGCTCTACCGGGGCATGGACATCGGCACGGCCAAGATCACCCAGGCCGAGCGCCGGGGCGTCGCCCACCACCTGCTCGACGTGCTGGACGTCACCGAGACCGCCTCGGTGGCCGCCTACCAGCGCGAGGCGCGCGCCGTCGTGGAACGCCTGCTGGCGGCCGGCCGCACCCCGGTGCTGGTCGGCGGCTCGGGCCTGTACGTGCAGGCCGTGCTGGACGACCTGGAGTTCCCCGGCACGGACGGGAAGATCCGCACCCAGCTCGAGCACGAGCTGGCCGTCTTCGGCGCGGAGACCCTGCACGGGCGGCTGGCCCAGCTCGACCCGGCCGCCGCGCTGGCGATCCTGCCGAGCAACGGCCGCCGGGTCGTCCGCGCGCTGGAGGTGATCGAGCTGACCGGCCGGCCGTTCTCCGCCACCCTGCCCAAGCCGGGCCCGGCCCGGTACGGCACCGTGCTGGTCGGCCTGGACCGGGCCGTGCCCGAACTGGACGAGCGGGTCGACGCCCGGGTGGCGCGCATGTTCGACGCCGGCCTGGTGGACGAGGTGCGCGAGCTCGAGGGGCGTGGCCTGCGGGAGGGCCGCACGGCGTCCCGCGCGCTGGGCTACCAGCAGGTGCTGGCCGCGTTCGACGGCGAGTGCTCGATCGACGAGGCCGCCGCCGCCACGGCCCAGGCCACCCGGCGGTTCGTCCGCAAGCAGCGGTCCTGGTTCCGCCGCGACCGGCGCGTGACGTGGTTCGACGCGGGCGACCCCGGCCTGGCCGACCACGTGCTCGAACTGGTCGCACCGTAGCCTGGTGGGCGTGGGAGTCGAGTTTTTGAAGGGCCACGGCACCGAGAACGACTTCGTGGTGCTGCCCGACCCGGACGGCGTGCTGGACCTGACCGAGTCGCGCGTGCGGGCGCTGTGCGACCGGCGGCGGGGCCTGGGCGCGGACGGCGTGCTGCGGGTGGTGCGGCCGGAGTTCGGCCCGTGGTTCATGGACTACCGCAACGCCGACGGCTCGATCGCCGAGATGTGCGGCAACGGGGTGCGCGTGTTCGCGAAGTACCTGGTCGAGGCCGAGCTGGTGCCCGCGGGGAACTTCACCGTCGGCACGCGGGCCGGTGAGCGCCCCGTCACCGTGCACGAGGACGGCACGGTGACCGTGGAGATGGGCCGCGTGCTGGTCACGGGTACGGGCACGGCCACGGTCGGCGGCAGCGCGTTCGGCGGGGTCGCGGTGGACGTCGGCAACCCCCACCTGGCGTGCGTGACCGGGGTGCCGGTCGCGGAGCTGGACCTCGAGCTGCCGCCGGGTCACGACCCGGTGCAGTTCCCGCACGGGGTGAACGTCGAGTTCGTCAACGTGCTGGACGACGGCGCGCTGAAGATGCGGGTGCACGAGCGGGGCGTCGGCGAGACGCGCTCGTGCGGCACGGGCACGGTGGCGGCGGTGGCGTCGTGGCTGTACGGGGACGGCCGGCGCACCGGCAAGGCCACTGTGGACGTCCCGGGCGGACAGGTGTCGGTGGTGATCGAGGAGGAGACCTCGACGCTGACCGGCCCGGCCGTGCTGCTGGCCCGCGGTCGGCTGGACCAGGCCTGGTGGGACGCCCTCTGACGCCAGTCGGCGTCGGACGGCGACCTCACAGGTCGACCACCTCCAGCTTCCCCAGCCTCGCGCCCGACACCACCTCGGGCTGCGAGGTGGGCGCGGTGCAGCACACCAGCCGGTCACCGACGATCGCCACCGCGAAGCAGGTCTGGCTGGTCCGCACCCGGTGGGTGATCACCCCGCCCTCCTCGACCCGGAACGCGAACGGCTGCAGCGCCGGCGCGACCCACACCCCGCCCTCGGCGTCGACCGCGATGCCGTCCGGCGCGATGAGGTGCTCCCGCAGCGGCGCGAACACCCGCCGGCCGGACAGCGCGCCGTCCGCCGCCACGTCGAACGCCGTGAGCGCGAACGCCAGCGTCTCGGCGACCACCAGGCGCCCGTCGGGCAGCAGCCCCGTGCCGTTGGGGAACTTCAGGTCCTCCGCCGCCACCGCGACCGAGCCGTCCGGGCCGACCAGCGCCAACGCCGTGCCGGGCGCCACCCAGTCCGGTTCCATCAGCGGGGCCTCGCCGTCGGCGGCGATGGCCGCGTGCAGGTCGAACCCGAAGTTGCCGACGTACGCGCGGCCGTGCGCGTCGACCAGCATGTCGTTGGCGTGGAACGTGGCGACACCGCCGAGGTCGGCGTGCTCGACGAGGCCGCCCTCCTCCAGCCGCAGCACCTTCCGGTCGAGCATCGACACCACGAGCAGCCGCCCGTCGGGCAGCCACCCCAGCCCCGACGGCTGCCCCGGCACCTCGCACACGACCTCCTGCTCGCCGGTGTCGAGGTCGAGCGCGCGGACCTCGTGGTCGTAGAAGTCCGAGTACCACAGCCGCCCGTCGGGGCCGTGCCGCGGCCCTTCGCCGAACCGGAGGTCGTCGCGCAGCACGGTGGTGTCAACCATGCCGACCGACGTTAGTGACCGGCGGTGGCTCCCGCATCACCCGGCGTCGACTCGCGCGGTCACGGCGTCACGGGTCCTCAGCGGCGACAGGATCACCCACAGCACGGACAGGGCCTGGCACGCCATGCCCAGCGCCAGCGTGGTCCGCACCCCCAGGCCGCCGCCGAGCGCGCCGCCCACCAGGCCGCCCAGCGGCATCGAGCCCCACACCACGAACCGGATGCTGGCGTTCATCCGGCCGAGCAGGTGGTCGGGGCAGATCGTCTGCCGGTAGCTGACCTGCGCGATGTTGTAGACCGTCGCCCCGTACGCCACGGCGGCCTCGCCGACGACCGCGAATGCGATCCGCCAGTCCGCCCCGCCGAGCGGGACGAGCACCCCGAGCGGCCACGTGACCAGGCCGGACAGCCAGATGACCGTGGTCTGGCCGAACCGGGCGTTCCACCGGTTCACCGTCAGCGCGCCCAGCACGCCGCCGACGCCCGCCGCGCTGAGCACCAGGCCGACCACGCCCTCGGACAGCCCCAGCTCGCGCACCAGGAACAGCACCAGCACGGCCGCCGCGATGCCGCCGAAGAAGTTGGCGGTGCCCGTGCACGCCACGATCGCGCGCAGCGACCGGTGCCCGAAGACGAACCGCAGGCCCTCGGCGATCTCGTGGACCAGGCCGGGCCTCCCGGGCCGCCGCGGCGGCGCCTCGACCGTGCGGATGCGCAGCAGGAACAGCGCCGAGACCAGGTAGCCGCCCGCGGTGGCCAGCACGCCGACGGCCGCGCCGAGGAGCTGGGCCAGCCCACCCGCGGCCGCCGGACCGGACACCGCCGCCACGGCCCGGCTGGCCTCCAGCTTGGAGTTGCCCTCGACCAGCTGCTCCCGACCGACGAGCGCGGGCAGGTAGGACTGGTAGGCGACGTCGAACAGCACCGTGGCCGCGCCCACCAGCAGGGCCACCACGACGAGCTGGGCCAGCGTCAGCACACCCAGCCACCAGGCCACCGGCACCGACAGCAGCAGCGCCGCGCGGGTGAGGTCGGCCACGAGCATCACCGGGCGACGGCTCAACCGGTCCACCCACACCCCGGCGGGCAACCCGATCAGCAGGAACGCGGCCGTGCCCGCCGCCGAGAGCACGCCCATCTCGAACGGCGTGGCGGCCAGCGCGCCCACCGCGAGCAGCGGCAGGACCGTCTGGCCGATCGTGGAGCCGAACTGGCTGATGGTGTCGCCTGCCCAGAGCAGGCGGAAGTCGCGGTGAGACCACAGGGACACGGCGGCAGTCTCGCGGAAGTGATTGGAAAGTGTCAATCACTTATGCTGGGCCGGTGCAGAGACGCCCGGCGACCGACGCCGAAGCAGCCGCCCTCGCCTCGGCGGTGCGGCTGCGCATCATCCGGCTCACCTTCGACCGCGCGATGACGAACAAGGAGATCGCCGAACGGCTGGGCAAGGACCCCGCCACCACCCTCCACCACGTGCGCAAACTCGTCGCCACGGGCTTCCTGGAGGCGCAGCCGGCGCGTTCGGGCAACCGGGGGGCGCGGGAGATCCCGTACCGCTCGACCGGGCTGTCCTGGCGGCTGGACAGGGACGGTGCGCCGTACTCGGAGGAGACCGGCGAGGCCGTGCTCGAGGCCTACCTGGGCGAGGTCGCGGAGGTCGGACCGGCCGCCACGGACCAGTTCCGGTTGGTCGCCCAGGTCGACCGCGAGGAACTAAAACGACGCCTCCAGGCGTTGTTGGATGAGCTGGCAACAGAGCCGGCCCACCCCGCGGGGGAACGCGTGGCGATCTACCTGGCGCTCTACCCAGGCGATTAACCACTCGGCCCGCCCGGGGGTGCCGTGGGACGATGAAGGGCAAATGACGGAAAACACGTACAGCAGCAACGACTGGCTCGACCACGAGGACGAGCTGTCCACCGGCGACATGGCGCTCGAGGAGCGTGCCGCGCTACGGCGCGTCGCCGGGTTGTCCACCGAGCTCGAGGACGTCACCGAGGTCGAGTACCGGCAGCTCCGGTTGGAGCGGGTCGTGCTGGTCGGCGTGTGGACCGAGGGCACGGCGGCCGACTCGGACGCGTCCCTGGCGGAGCTGGCACTGCTCGCCGAGACCGCGGGCTCCGAGGTGCTCGAAGGGCTCGTGCAGCGGCGCGACCGGCCCGACCCGGCCACCTACATCGGCTCCGGCAAGGTCCACGAGCTGCGCGACATCGTGATCGCGACCGGCGCGGACACCGTGATCTGCGACGGCGAGCTGTCCCCCGGCCAGCTGCGGCAGCTGGAGGAGAAGCTCAAGGTCAAGGTCGTCGACCGCACCGCGCTGATCCTCGACATCTTCGCCCAGCACGCGTCCACGCGCGAGGGCAAGGCCCAGGTCGAGATGGCCCAGCTGCAGTACCTGCTGCCGCGGCTGCGCGGTTGGGGTGAGTCGCTGTCCCGGCAGGCCGGTGGTCGCGCCGGCGGCGCCAACGGCGGCGTGGGCCTGCGCGGTCCCGGTGAGACCAAGCTCGAGACCGACCGCAGGCGCATCCGCGCGCGCATCGCCAAGCTGCGCCGCGAGATCGCCGCGATGAGCGTGATCCGGGAGACCAAGCGGCACCGCCGCGTGGCCAACGCCGTGCCGAACGTGGCGATCGCGGGGTACACGAACGCGGGCAAGTCCAGCCTGCTCAACGCGCTGACCGGCGCGGGGGTGCTGGTGCAGGACGCGCTGTTCGCGACCCTCGACCCGACCACGCGGCGCACCGAGACGCCGGACGGCCTGCCCTACACGTTGACGGACACGGTCGGCTTCGTGCGGCACCTGCCGCACCAGCTCGTCGAGGCGTTCCGCTCCACGCTGGAGGAGGTCGCCGACGCGGACCTGCTGGTCCACGTGGTCGACGGCTCGGACGCGATGCCGGAGAAGCAGGTCAAGGCGGTGCGGGAGGTCATCAGCGAGATCTCCTCGCGGCGCGACGACCCGATGCCGACCGAGCTGCTCGTCGTGAACAAGATCGACGCGGTGGGCGAGCTGGGCATCGCCCGGTTGCGGCACCTGTTCCCCACGGCGGTGTTCGTGTCGGCCCACACCGGCGAGGGCATCACCGAGCTGCGCGAGCGCATCGCGGCCATGACGCCCCGGCCGGAGGTCGTGGTCGACGCCCTGGTGCCGTACGCGCGGGGCGAGCTGGTCGCCCGCGTGCACCGGGAGGGCGAAATCCTCAAGGAGCGGCACACCGAGGAGGGCACCGAGCTGTCCGCGCGGGTCCGGCCGGACCTGGCGGGCGTGCTGGGCGAGTTCGCCGTGAACGGAAGCCGCGCCTGAGCCGTTGCGCGCGTTCCTGCTGGTCACAAGCCTGCTGGTGACGGCCGGCTCCGCTTCGGCGGAGCCGGCCGTCGTCGACGTGTGCACGGTCACCGACCAGCGGCTGGAGGAGCTGAGCGGGCTCGCGTCCACCGGCTCCGAGTGGTTCGCGGTGAACGACAGCGACGACGGCCGGTTGCGGGTCGAGGTGCTCGACCGCAATTGCGCGATCACCCGGACGATCACCACGCCGAACAACCCGTTCGACGTCGAAGATCTCGCATTGGCCCCTGACGGAACCCTGTGGGCGGCGGACACGGGCGACAACGGCAAGACGCGGGAAACCGTGGCATTGCACGCCGTTTCACCCGACGGTGGCGCCCGTTTGTACCGACTCACGTATCCTGACGGAAAGCACGACGCGGAAGCATTGTTGCTCGACGGTTCCGGCATTCCGCACATCGTCACGAAGGAAACGATCGGCTCGGCCCTGGTGTACCGGCCGGTGTCCGCGTTGCGCGAGGACGCGCCGACCCCGATGGAGCAGGTGGCGCGGGTGTCCCTCGGCGGGACCGACACCCCCGGCGGGCCGTTGCGGAACGCGGTGGTGACGCGCCTGGTCACCGGCGGCGCGATGACCCGGGACGGGCGCGTGGCCGCGTTGCGGACCTACACCGACGCCTACCTGTTCCCGGTGCCGGACGGCGACCTGGCGAAGGCGCTGGAGGGCGACCCCGTGCGGGTGCCGCTGGCGAACGAGCCGCAGGGCGAGGCGATCGCGTTCGACCCGGACGGCACGCTGCTGTCGGCGTCGGAGTTCGGCCGGAACGGCACGGCCTCGACCGTGCGGGCGGTGGCGGGCGCGGCGGCGTCGGCCGTGCCGCCCGCCCCGACGACGACCGCGACCACCTCGGCGGACGCGGCCGGTGACGCCGCCCCTCCCCCGGCGGAGGACCAGGGGCACCCCTGGCCGGTGGTGGGCGGCGGCGCGGTGGCGTTGGCGCTGGTGGGGGCGCTGGTGCGCCGGTCGCGCCGCCGTCGGGCGTGAGCGGGAGGGCTAGAGCCGGCGCAGGACGGCCACGACCTTGCCCAGGATCGACGCGTCGTCGCCGGGGATGGGCTGGTAGGCCTCGTTGTGCGGCATCAGCCACACGTGCCCGTCCTCCTTGCGCTTGAACGTCTTCACGGTGGCCTCGCCGTCGATCATCGCGGCCACCACCTCGCCGTTGTCCGCCGTCGGCTGCTGGCGGACGACCACCCAGTCGCCGTCGGTGATGGCGGCGTCCACCATCGAGTCACCCACGACCTTCAGCAGGAACACGTCGCCCTCGCCGACGATCTCGCGCGGCAGCGGGAACACGTCCTCGATGGCCTCCTCCGCCAGGATCGGGCCACCGGCCGCGATGCGGCCCAGCATGGGCACGTACGCGGGCGTCGGCTTGGACGCCGGGTCCAGCCCGGTCACGATCTCGGCGGGCAGCACGCCCACCGCGCGCGGCCGGTTCGGGTCGCGGCGCAGGTACCCCTTCCGCTCCAGCGCGCGCAGCTGGTGGGCGACCGAGGAGGTGGAGGTCAGGCCGACCGCCTCCCCGATCTCCCGCACGCTGGGCGGGTAGCCGAACCGGTCGAGCCAGTCGCGGATCACGTCGAGCACCTTGCGCTGGCGCAGGGTGAGCCCGGCGTTGCCCGCGATGTCCGCCGGTTCGGGCGCGGAGGGCACGGCTGCGGTGCGCAGGTCTTCGTTGGTCTTGCGTGCCACGGTGGCTCCTCCTCACCGGTCCCGATTGCCCAGGCCGGCTCTACGACGATCTTCAGTTGTGGACGGTAGTCGCGTTCGTTGTCCAGATCAAACACCTGTTCGAAGTAAGCATCGGCGTGTCCTGGTGATTTCGCCCGGCGAAGTGGTACACATTCGCACGGACGTTCGATCGAACACAGGTTCGATCATGATCGGATGACCTGCGTTGGAGGACATCATGGCGGTGGTCATTGGCACCCGGAACGGCTTCGAACTGGTGGACGGCGCCGGTGCCGAGGATGTCGCCCTCGGCGTGGGATTGCGACCCGGACCGCGGGTCCTCCGCCGGTTCGAAGTACCCGAGAAGGCGGTTCGCCGCCCGGCCGGCCGCCCCCGCCCCCTCGCCGTGCGCGAGGCCGCGCCGGAGCCGGCGGCCTGCGAGGTCCGGCCGCGCCGCCACCCGGCCCTCCGGTTCGCGGCCCAGGCGGCCGTCGCGGCAGCGTTCTGCGCGCTGCTGAGCCTGCTGTTCCTGTACGTCTCGGGCGCGACGACGGTGCCCGAGCGCACCGGCGTGGTGCACGTCCAGGTGGGCGAGACGCTGTGGGACGTGGCCGAGCGCAGCGCCCCGGCCAGCGACCCGGACGCCGTCGTGGCCCGCATCCGCGAGCTGAACTCCCTCCCGGGCACCGACGTCGTCCCCGGCCAGTCCCTCGTCGTCCCGCACGGCACCCCCTGACCCCCTCGGCGGCGCTCCCGGGGCGTCCGCCGCCCAGCCCTGCCGAACCGCGCTCCCGGATCTCCGCGAGCGCGGTTCACGCGCTTTGGGGAGGCTTGCGCGGTTCCTCCGTCCGAGTGACGGGACACGCCTCGTTTCAACTTGCCTCGCCGTGGGCCTTGGGCATAGGTTGACCCCTACATCTAGTGGTTACACCGTTGTAGTTAGTCCACAGGTTGGGGTTTTCCCCACGACAGGGGCTAACGCGATGGACGCTGCGCGGAGGAGGGGGAGACAGCCGTGCGATGCCCGTTCTGCCGCAACGCCGACTCCCGGGTGGTCGACTCGCGGGAGGTGGACGAGGGCCAGGTGATCCGCCGCAGGCGCTCCTGCTCCAGCTGCGGCCGCCGGTTCACCACCGTGGAGGAAGCCGTGCTCGCGGTGGTCAAGCGCTCCGGCGTCACCGAGCCGTTCAGCCGCGACAAGGTCGTCAACGGCGTGCGCCGCGCCTGCCAGGGCCGCCCCGTCGACGAGGACGCCCTCCAGCAGCTCGCGCACCGCGTCGAGGAGTCCATCCGCTCGGGCGGCAACGCCGAGATCCCGAGCCACGAGGTGGGCCTGGCCATCCTCGGCCCCCTGCGCGAGCTGGACGAGGTGGCCTACCTCCGCTTCGCGAGCGTCTACCGCTCCTTCTCGTCCGTCGAGGACTTCGAGAAGGAGATCGCCGATCTTCGCACCGCCCAGCGCACGGACGACTGAGCGGACGCGACGCAAGGACAAGCGCGCGGCCGCCTCGGACGGGGAGCCCGGACGTGGTCGGCGCGGGAACGACACTTTCCACACGCAGCAAGACGAGAGGGACCCGGGATGACGGAGACCGTCGGTGGCTCCAGCAAGAAGACGGCCACCCGCAACGGCGCGGGGGACAAGAGCGGCAAGCTCAAGGTGGAGCGCGTGTACACCACCGCGGGCAAGCACCCCTATGACGAGGTCACCTGGGAGCACCGCGACGTCGTGATGACGAACTGGCGCGACGGGTCGGTGAACTTCGAGCAGCGCGGCGTCGAGTTCCCCGACTTCTGGTCGGTCAACGCCACCAACATCGTCACCAGCAAGTACTTCCGCGGCGCCGTGGGCACGCCGCAGCGCGAGCACAGCCTGCGCCAGCTCATCGACCGCGTGGTGAAGACCTACGTCGAGGCGGGCGTCAAGCACGGGTACTTCGCCACCGAGACCGACGCCGAGATCTACGAGCACGAGCTGACCTGGATGCTGCTGCACCAGGTGTTCAGCTTCAACTCGCCGGTGTGGTTCAACGTGGGCACCAGCTCGCCGCAGCAGGTCAGCGCCTGCTTCATCCTGTCGGTCGACGACACGATGGAGTCGATCCTGAACTGGTACCGCGAGGAGGGCCTGATCTTCAAGGGCGGCTCCGGCGCGGGCCTGAACCTCTCGCGCATCCGCTCGTCCAAGGAGCTGCTGTCCTCCGGCGGCACGGCGTCCGGCCCGGTGTCGTTCATGCGCGGCGCGGACGCGTCCGCGGGCACCATCAAGTCCGGCGGCGCGACCCGCCGCGCGGCGAAGATGGTCGTGCTGGACGTGGACCACCCCGACGTCGAGGAGTTCATCCAGACCAAGGCGCGGGAAGAGGACAAGGTCCGCGCGCTGCGCGACGCCGGGTTCGACATGGATCTGGGCGGCCGGGACATCGTGTCCGTGCAGTACCAGAACGCGAACAACTCGGTCCGCGTGTCCGACGAGTTCATGCACGCCTACGAGAACGGCGGGCAGTTCGGCCTGCGCGCCCGCCAGACCGGCGAGGTCATCGAGCACGTCGACGCGAAGGACCTGTTCCGCAAGCTGGCGCAGGCCGCGTGGGAGTGCGCCGACCCGGGCATCCAGTACGACGGCACGATCAACGACTGGCACACCACGCCGGAGTCGGGTCGCATCACGGCCTCGAACCCGTGCTCGGAGTACATGCACCTGGACAACTCCAGCTGCAACCTGGCGTCGTTGAACCTGATGAAGTTCCTGTCCGACGACGGCTCGTTCAACGCGCCGCTGTTCGCCAAGTCGGTCGAGCTGATCATCACCGCGATGGACATCTCGATCTGCTTCGCGGACTTCCCGACCCCCGCGATCGGCGAGACGACCCGCGCGTTCCGCCAGCTCGGCATCGGCTACGCGAACCTGGGCGCGCTGCTCATGGCGACCGGTCACGCGTACGACTCCGAGGGCGGCCGCGCGCTGGCCGCGTCGATCACGTCCCTGATGCAGGCCGTGGCGTACAAGCGGTCCGCCGAGCTGGCGGGCGTCGTCGGCCCGTACGAGGGCTACGCCCGCAACGCCGAGTCGCACCAGCGGATCATCCGCAAGCACTCGGCCGCCAACGACATGCTGCGCACGTACCACGCGAACGACGCGGCGGTGCAGAAGGTCGCGACCAAGGCGTGGCAGGAGTGCCTGACCATCGGCGCCCGCAACGGCTGGCGCAACGCGCAGGCAAGCGTGCTCGCGCCGACCGGCACCATCGGCCTGATGATGGACTGCGACACGACCGGCATCGAGCCGGACCTGGCGCTGGTGAAGTTCAAGAAGCTGGTCGGCGGCGGCTCGATGCAGATCGTCAACCAGACCGTGCCGCGCGCGCTGCGCGTGCTGGGCTACCAGCAGGAGCAGATCGAGGCGATCGTCGAGTACATCGGCGAGCACGGCCACGTGGTGGACGCGCCGGGCCTGCGGCCGGAGCACTACGAGGTGTTCGACTGCGCGATGGGCGACCGGTCGATCGCGCCGATGGGCCACGTGCGGATGATGGCCGCGGTGCAGCCGTTCATCTCGGGTGCGATCTCCAAGACGGTGAACATGCCGGAGACGGCGACCGTCGAGGAGGTCGAGGAGATCTACTACCAGGGCTGGAAGCTGGGCCTGAAGGCGCTGGCGATCTACCGCGACAACTGCAAGGTCGGCCAGCCGCTGTCGGCGGGCAAGTCGGCGAAGGCCGCCGCGACGGCCGAGGCGAAGACCGAGACGGTCGTGGAGTACCGCCCGGTGCGCAAGCGGCTGCCGAAGAAGCGCCCGTCGCAGACGGTGTCGTTCACGGTCGGCGGTGCGGAGGGCTACCTGCACGCCGGGTCGTACCCGGACGACGGCCTGGGCGAGATCTTCGTCAAGCTGGGCAAGCAGGGTTCGACGCTGGCGGGCGTGATGGACGCGTTCTCCATGTCGATCTCGGTCGGCCTGCAGTACGGCATCCCGCTGGAGTTCTACGTTTCGAAGTTCCAGAACCTGCGCTTCGAGCCGGCGGGCATGACGGACGACCCGGACGTCCGCATCGCGACCAGCGTCCTGGACTACCTGTTCCGGCGCCTGGCGCTGGACTACCTGCCGTTCGAGAAGCGGGCGCAGCTCGGCATCTTCACGGCCGACGAGCGCACGGCGCAGGTGTCGTCCGACTACGGCACCGGCTCGGACGTCGACCTGGAGGGCCTGCGCACGTCGGTCGACGCCGCAGCTCCCACCGCCGCCGCCCCGGCGCCGGTCGAGGAGAAGAAGCCCAAGCCGCAGGACGTGCGCGTGGGCAGCTCCACGGAACTGCTCGAACTGCACCTGGGCAAGGCCGCCGACGCGCCGCTGTGCATGACGTGCGGCACGAAGATGCGCCCGGCCGGCTCGTGCTACCTGTGCGAGGGCTGCGGCTCCACCTCGGGCTGCAGCTGACCCTGAGCGCTTTTAGCAGGTGAATTACCTGGTCAGAGCCGGGGCAACGGGTTGCCCCGGCTCTGCCGTGCCCGCCCGCGGTTGCATCAGATGCAACATCTCTGGCTAAGTACGTCACGTACTTGACGTACTTAGCCTTCAGGGGCATGCTTGTGAGGACCATCCCGGGAGGCTGGCATGTCCGCTGTTCACTACGACAGCTACACCGATGCTCGCGCACATCTGAAGGACTTGCTGGATGCCGCGGAGAAGGGGCGAGTCGCCACGGTTCGACGCGACTCGGCCACGACAGCCGTCGTGGACGTCAAGCGGCTGCGCCACTTCCTCGCCTCGATCATTCCGTCGCGCGCCCAGGTCGTCCCGGAGGCCGGCGGCTGGTCGGTGTTCATCCCAGGGCTGCCGGTGGCGGCCGATGGCGCGTCGTTCGACGAAGCGATCACCGAGATGATCGACGCTCTGCGCGAGTACGCGGAAGACTGGCAGCAGCGCCTGCTCGACGCTCCGAACCACCGCGACAACTGGGGATTGGTGCAGCTGATCAGCTTCAGCGACGACGAGCAGCTGCGCGACTGGCTCGTCGGTGCCGCGCGGTGACCTCCTGGCCGCAGCCAACGCGCAAGGATCACGAGGCGTTCTGCCAGGTCGAGGAATGGCGCCGAGTGCGCGACGCCCGCGGCCGAACCGGAACGCACCACGTCACTTACGAACTCGATCTTGTCGACGGCAGGATTCTGCGCACCCGCATCTCGCACCCGGTGGACCGCACCGGCTACGGGCAGAGCATCTGGAAGCACATCCTCCGCGATCAACTCGACGTCGACGAACCGGCGTTCTGGTCATGCGTGCAGGATGGCGTCAAACCTGCTCGCGGCACGCCTGAGCCGCCGGCGGCAGCCCTGCCTGCCGACCTCGTGCACATGCTGATCACGCGTGTCGGCCTCGCCGAGTCCGAGGTGGCCGGGATGAGTAAGGACGAAGCGGTCGCCAGGCTCCAGCGCTACTGGACCGAGAGCAGCTGATCAAGTGACAGCTGGATGAATAGCGCACGGTACGAATAAGTGCACTCCACCAGTACCCCGAGCGCCTTTGGCACGTGAATTACCTGGTCAGAGCCGGGGCAACGGGTTGCCCCGGCTCTGCCGTGCCCGCTCGCGGTCGCACCGGAGGCAACACCAACGCCCTAAGTGCGACACGTACTTGAAGTACTCGGACTTCGGGGCACGCTTGTGAGGACCACCCCGGGAGGCCGGCATGTCCGCTGTTCACCGCGACAGCTACACCGATGCTCGCGCACATCCGAAGGACTTGCCGGATGCTGCGGAGAAGGGGCGAGTCGCCACGGTTCGACGTGACTCGGCCACGACAGCCGTCGTGGACGTCAAGCGGCTGCGCCACTTCCCCGCATCGATCATTCCGTCGCGCGCCCAGGTCGTCCCGGAGGCCGGCGGCTGGTCGGTGTTCATCCCAGGGCTGCCGGTGGCGGCCGATGGCGCGTCGTTCGACGAAGCGATCACCGAGATGATCGACGCCCTGCGCGAGTACGCGGAAGACTGGCAGCAGCGCCTGCTCGACGCTCCGAACCACCGCGACAACTGGGGATTGGTGCAACTGATCAGCTTCAGCGACGACGAGCAGCTGCGCGACTGGCTGGTCGGTGCCGCGCGGTGACCTCCGAGGGAGCCGATCGGCGCTCCGGGACCGAGCACCGCCGATCCGCCGACATCAGTTCTGGATAGGACGTTCCAGAACCTGCTACAGTCGCCGACGTGCCACGGCCCAGGGAGTTCGACGAGGAGCAGGCGCTCGACGCGGCCATGCGGGCGTTCTGGGTGAACGGCTACGAGGGCACGTCGACCGATGACCTCTGCCGCGCCACCGGGCTCGGGCGCAGCAGCATCTACAACACCTTCACCAGCAAGCACGAGCTCTTCAAGCGCGCCCTCGTCCGCTACACCGAGCTGATGACCGACAACCAGCTCGCCCTCCTCCGCGACGAGCGCCGGTCGCCCGCGCAACGCCTGCGGGAGCTGTTCGACGCGATCATCGCGGGCGAGGTGGAGAACCGGCGCGGTGACCGCGGGATCGGGTGCCTGACCGTCAACACGACCGTGGAGCTGGCCGGGCGGGATCCGGACGCGGCCCGGTTGGTCGAACGCGACCAGCGCCGTCGGTTGGACGCGCTCGAAGAGGTCATCGCGGCCGGTCGGCCGGGCGGCGAGATCGCACCGGGCCGCACGCCCGCCGAGCTGGCGCGGTTCCTCAACGCGGTCATCGCGGGCATCCGGGTCGCCGGGCAGGGCGGCGCGGACGTCGCCACCCTGAGGGCCATCGCCGACACCGCCCTGGACGCCCTCTAACCACCCCCGCCACGAGCGCGCCGCCGCGCGCCACAGTTTTGGACAGATCAATACACAACAGGAGCGCCCGGAATGCCCCGAGTTGTCCACCTGCTCGCCTTCGGCATCTTCACCATGGTCACCAGCGAGTTCGTCGTCGCCGGACTCATGCCCCAACTGGCCGCCGGCCTGCACGTCACCGTCCCCGAGATCGGCTACCTGATCACCGCGTTCGCCGCCGCGATGGCCGTCGGCGGGCCGCTGCTGACCGTGCTGGTGCTCCGCCTGAACCCCAAGCCCGCGCTCCTCGCCCTGTTCGGCGTCTTCCTCGCGGGCAACGTCCTCGCCGCCACCGCCACCGCCTACGGCGTGATGCTCACCGCGCGCCTCGTCACGGGCGCGGCGGCGCAGGCGTTCTTCGGCGTGGCCCTCTCGGTGACCTCGGCCCTGGTCGCGGCGGACCAGCGCGGCCGGGCCACCGCGACCGTCCTGAACGGCCTGATGCTCGGCACGCTGCTCGGCCTGCCGTCGGCCACGTTCGCCGGTGAGCACCTCGGCTGGCGCGCGGCGTTCTGGGGCATCGCCGTGCTGGCGGTGGTGGCCGCCGCGGGCACGGTCGTGGGCGTGCCCCGGTCGGTCCGCGCGAGCGGCACCAGCGTGCGAACCGAGTTGCGGTCGGTGGTGCGGCCCAGGCTGTGGGTCGTGCTGTCCACCAGCACGTTCGCCATCGGCGCGACGTTCTCGGCGTTCAGCTACGCCAACCCCGTCCTCACCGAGGTCACCGGCTTCGCCACGAGCACGGTCCCGCTGCTGCTCATCGCCTACGGCGCGGCCACGGTGGTCGGCAACCACGTGGTCGGCCGGCTCGCCGACCGGCGCACGCTGCCGACCCTGGTCGTGGGCCTGCTGCTCAACGCGGGCTTCCTCACCGCGTTCGCCCTGCTCGCCGACCGCAAGACCCCGGCCGTGATCAGCCTGCTGGGCATCGGCCTGGTCGGCGTCACCCTCAACCCCGCCCTGGTCGCCCGCGTCCAGCGCACCGGTGACGCGGGCGCGCTCGTCAACACCGTGCACGGGTCGTTCATCACGCTCGGCATCATCGTCGGCTCGTGGCTGGGCGGCCTGCTGATCACCGACCACGGCCTGCGCGCGCCGCTGTGGCTGGGCGCGGCGCTGGCGGTGCTCGGGCTGGTCAGCCTGGTACCCGACCTGCGCGGCACGCCACCTCGCGGTGACGTGCCGCGCGAGCGCGATCAGGACTTGTTGCGGAACAGCTTGTTGCCCAGCCAGACCAACGGGTCGTAGCGCCGGTCGGCCACGCGCTCCTTCATCGGGATCAGCGCGTTGTCGGTGATCTTGATGTGCTCCGGGCACACCTCGGTGCAGCACTTGGTGATGTTGCACAGCCCCAGGCCGTGCGACGACTGCGCCTGCGGCACCCGGTCGGCCTCGTCGAGCGGGTGCATCTCCAGCTCGGCCACGCGCATCAGGAACCGCGGCCCGGCGAACGACTCCTTGTTCTCCTCGTGGTCGCGGATCACGTGGCAGGTGTTGTTGCACAGGAAGCACTCGATGCACTTGCGGAACTCCTGCGAGCGCTCCACGTCGACCTGCTGCATCCGGTACTCCCCCGGCGCCACGCCCGCCGGGGGCTTGAACGCCGGGATCTCCCGGGCCTTCTCGTAGTTGTACGACACGTCGGTGACGAGGTCGCGGATCACCGGGAACGTGCGCATCGGCGTCACGGTGACCGTCTCGTCCTCCGCGAACACCGACATCCGCGTCATGCACAGCAACCGGGGCTTGCCGTTGATCTCCGCCGAGCACGACCCGCACTTGCCCGCCTTGCAGTTCCACCGCACGGCCAGGTCGGGGGTCTGCGTGGCCTGCAACCGGTGGATGACGTCGAGCACGACCTCGCCTTCGTTCACCTCGACGGTGAAGTCCTCCAGCCCGCCGCCCTCGTCCGAACCGCGCCACACCCGGAAGTGCCCCTGGTACCCCATGTCAGCCCTCCAGCTCGTCGGCGGTCAGGTACTTCTGCAACTCGCCGTGCTCGAACAGCGCCAGCAGGTCCGACCGGATCGGGACCTGCGGCTCCTCCACCACCTCGACCGACGACCCGGCCGACCGGCACACCAGCAGCTTGCGCCGCCACTCGGCGTCCATGCTCGGGTAGTCGTCACGGGTGTGACCGCCGCGGCTCTCGGTGCGCAGCCGCGCGGCCCGCGCCACGCACTCGCTGACCAGCAGCATGTTGCGCAGGTCGAGCGCCAGGTGCCAGCCGGGGTTGAACTGCCGGTGCCCCTCGACCACCACGGTCGCGGCCCGGCGCTTCAGCTCCTCCAGCCGCGCCACCGCCTGGTCCATCTCCTCGGCCCGCCGGATGATGCCGACCAGGTCGTTCATCACCTGCTGCAGCTCCATGTGCAGCGTGTACGGGTTCTCGCCGCCGCCCCCGGCCCCGGAGAACGGCGCGACGGCCGTCCGCTCCGCCTCGGCCACGGCCTCGTCCGAGCACACCGGCCGCGCGGCCAGCCCGGCCACGTAGTCCGACGCGCCCGCGCCCGCCCGTCGCCCGAACACCAGCAGGTCGGACAGCGAGTTGCCGCCCAGCCGGTTGGAGCCGTGCATGCCGCCGGACACCTCGCCCGCCGCGAACAGGCCCGGCACCGAGGCCGCGCCCGTGTCCGGGTCGACCTGCACGCCGCCCATCACGTAGTGGCAGGTCGGGCCGACCTCCATCGGCTGCGCGGTGATGTCGACGTCGGCCAGCTCCTTGAACTGGTGGTGCATCGACGGCAGCCGCCGCATGATCTCCTCGGCGGGCAGCCGGGTCGACACGTCCAGGAACACGCCGCCGTGCTCGGAGCCCCGACCGGCCTTGACCTCGGAGTTGATGGCGCGGGCGACCTCGTCGCGCGGCAGCAGCTCCGGTGGCCTCCGGTTGTCGCCCGGGTCGGTGTACCAGCGGTCGGCCTCGGCCTCGTTGTCGGCGTACTTGTCCTTGAACACCTCGGGGATGTAGTCGAACATGAACCGCTTGCCGTCGGAGTTGCGCAGCACGCCGCCGTCGCCGCGGACCGACTCGGTGACCAGGATGCCCTTCACCGACGGCGGCCAGACCATGCCGGTGGGGTGGAACTGGACGAACTCCATGTTGATCAGGGACGCGCCCGCCCGCAGCGCCAGCGCGTGCCCGTCGCCGGTGTACTCCCACGAGTTCGACGTCACCTTGAACGACTTGCCGATGCCGCCGGTCGCGAGGACCACGGCGGGCGCCTCGAACAGCACGAACCGGCCCGACTCGCGCCAGTAGCCGAACGCGCCGGCCACCCTGTCGCCGTCGAGCACCAGGTCGGTGACGGTGAACTCCTGGAAGACCCGCAGCCGCGACTCGTAGTCGCCGGTCTCGGCGAGGTCGTCCTGCTGGAGCGAGACCACCTTCTGCTGGAGGCTGCGGATCAGCTCCAGCCCGGTGCGGTCGCCGACGTGCGCCAACCTCGGGTACTCGTGCCCGCCGAAGTTGCGCTGGCTGATCCGGCCGTCCTTCGTCCGGTCGAACAGCGCGCCGTAGGTCTCCAGCTCCCACACCCGGTCGGGCGCCTCCTTGGCGTGCAGCTCGGCCATCCGCCAGTTGTTCAGGAACTTCCCGCCGCGCATCGTGTCGCGGAAGTGCACCTGCCAGTTGTCGTTCGAGTTGACGTTCCCCATGGCCGCGGCGATGCCGCCCTCGGCCATCACCGTGTGCGCCTTGCCGAACAACGACTTGCACAGCACCGCCGTGCGCATCCCGTGCTCGCGGGCCTCGATCGCGGCGCGCAACCCCGCACCGCCGGCACCGATCACGAGCACGTCGAACGAATGCCGTTCCAGCTCGGGCAAAACCACTCCTCAGTTGACGAATCGGAGGTCGGCGATCGTCCCGGAGGCGACCAGCGCGACGTAGAGGTCCGTGACGCAGACGAAGATGAGCGAGGCCCAGGCGAGCTGCATGTGCCGGGCGTTGAGCTTGGAGATCCGCGTCCACGCCCAGTACCGGACCGGGTGCTTGGAGAAGTGCTTCAACCGCCCGCCCGCGATGTGGCGGCACGAGTGGCACGACAGCGTGTAGGCGCCGAGGAGCGCGACGTTGACCAGCAGCACGATGTTGCCCAGGCCGATGCCGGTGGTGAACGCGTAGAACGCGTCGTAGGCGTTGATCAGCAGCAGGATCGAGGCCGCGTAGAAGAAGTAGCGGTGCAGGTTCTGCGCGATCAGCGGGAAGCGGGTCTCGCCGGTGTACTTGGCGTGCGGCTCGGCCACGGCGCACGCGGGCGGGGACATCCACGCCGCCCGGTAGTACGCCTTGCGGTAGTAGTAGCAGGTCACCCGGAAGCCGAGCAGGAACGGGATGATCACCACCGGCGGCGTGAGGAACCCGGGCAGCTCCGGCAGCGGGCGGCCGAGGTGCGCCGCGGCGGGCAGGCACTCCTGGCTCAGGCACGGCGAGTACATGGGCGTCAGGTAGCGGTAGTCGTCCACCCAGTAGTAGTCGCCCATGAAGGTCCGCACGGCCGCGTAGATCGAAATCAGGAGCAGGCCCGCGAACGTCACCAACGGCGGCAGCCACCACCGGTCCGTGCGCAACGTGCGCTGGGCGATCTGCGCCCTCATACCTCACCTCGTTCCACGTCGTTGTGGTGCGGGACACATTGTGGTCTGGGACACATCATCGGCCCTGAAACGGGAGCGGCCCCCGCGTTCGCACGCGGGGGCCGGTCTGCTCCTCGGGTCAGGTCCGGTGGCTGCGGTAGCCGCCGAGCCCTTCGTCGTCGGCGTCGTGCCACAGCTGCGGGTCGTACGGCGTGTCCGGGACGACGACGACTTCCCGCTCGACCCGGGGCGCCCGGCGCTGCCGGGGTGGTCCGTCCAGGTCCACCAGCTCGGTCGCGTCGATGTCCAAGCGCTCGATGTCGTTGGCGAGCCTCTGCACCGCGGCCACGTCGCCGTACCTCGCGCGCAGGCCACCGATGCAGTGGCGCAACTGGTTGAGCGCCCGGCGCAGCTCCACGATCTCGGAGGACGTCATGTCAGCACCTCCCTCGGGTCGGTCCGTGTGCCGACTCTGCCAAGTGGAAGCCGCTGTGACAAGCACCACAAGTGCCCGAGTTGCGTCCCAGGATCTGAATCGTTTTTGTCACGATCATGTGTCGTGACATAGTGTGCTTGCTGTCACGTCCGTCCGTGCGACGCCAGCGCTGCCGTCCCACCGGGCCCACCACGGCCCGTGATCCACACCGGGAGACAGCGAACCATGAGCGTGCATCCCGTCGTCGCCGAAGTGACGGCCCGAATCGCCGCCCGGAGCGCCGCCGGCCGGACCGCCTACCTGGAACGGGTCGCCCAGGCCCACCGCGAGGGCCCGGCCCGCCGCGACATGGCGTGCAGCAACCTGGCGCACGGCTTCGCCGGCATCACGGGCGGTGACAAGGACCTCCTCCGGGCGCTGCGTCGCCCGAACGTGGCCATCGTGTCCGCCTACAACGACATGCTGTCGGCCCACCAGCCGATGCACGAGTACCCGGCGTGGATCAAGGACGCGGCGCGCGGGGTCGGCGGCGTGGCGCAGTTCGCCGGCGGCGTGCCCGCCATGTGCGACGGCATCACGCAGGGCCGCGCGGGCATGGAGCTGTCGCTGTTCAGCCGCGAGGTCATCGCGATGGCCACCGGCATCGCCCTCTCGCACGAGATGTTCGACGCGGCGCTGCTGCTGGGCGTGTGCGACAAGATCGTGCCCGGCCTGCTGATCGGCGCGCTGTCGTTCGGGCACCTGCCCGCGATCCTGGTGCCCGCGGGCCCGATGCACTCCGGCCTGCCGAACTCGGAGAAGGCGCGGGTGCGGCAGCTGTTCGCGGAGGACAAGGCGACCCGCGAGGACCTGCTCGAAGCCGAGGCGCAGTCCTACCACAGCCCCGGGACCTGCACGTTCTACGGCACGGCGAACTCCAACCAGCTCGTGGTCGAGGTCATGGGCCTGCACCTGCCCGGCGCGAGCTTCGTGCCGCCGGGCACCCGGCTGCGCAAGGCGCTGACCGAGGAGGCCGCGCGGCGGGCGGTGGAGATCAGCCGCGGCGACGAGTACACCCCGATCGGGCACGTGGTCGACGTGAAGTCCGTGGTCAACGGCGTGATCGCGCTGCTGGCGACGGGCGGGTCGACCAACCACACCATGCACCTGGTCGCCATCGCCTCGGCCGCCGGCATCGAGCTGAGCTGGGACGACTTCTCCGAGCTGTCGTCGGTGGTGCCGCTGCTGGCCCGCGTCTACCCGAACGGCTCGGCCGACATCAACCACTTCCAGGCCGCCGGCGGCGTGCAGTTCCTCGTCTCGACGCTGCTGGACGCGGGCCTGCTGCACGCCGACGTGAAGACCGTGGCGGGCGACGGGCTGGACCGCTACCGCCGGGAGCCGGTGCTGGTCGAGGGCGTGCTGCAGTGGCGGCCCGGCCCGCCGCACTCGCTGGACACCGACGTGCTGCGGCCCGCGTCGGACCCGTTCGCGGCCGACGGCGGCCTGCGGATGCTGTCGGGCAACCTCGGCCGCGCGGTGATCAAGGTGTCGGCGGTCAAGCCGGAGCACCGGGTCGTCGAGGCACCCGCGCGGGTGTTCACCTCGCAGGAGGCGTTCAGCGCCGCGTTCCAGGCCGGTGAGCTGGAGCGGGACGTGGTCGTGGTCGTGCGGCAGCAGGGCCCGCAGGCCAACGGCATGCCCGAGCTGCACAAGCTGACGCCCGCGCTGGGCGTGCTGATGGACCGGGGCCACCGGGTCGCGCTGGTCACCGACGGCCGCATGTCCGGCGCGTCGGGCAAGATCCCGGCCGCCATCCAGGTCACCCCCGAGGCCGCCGTGGGCGGTCCGCTGGCCCGCGTGCGCGACGGCGACGTGCTCCGGCTGGACGCCGAGACCGGCACGCTGGAGGTCTTCGTGGACCCGGCGGAGCTGGCCGCCCGCGATCTGGTGGACTTCCCGCCGGACGCGCAGGCGTGGACCGGCACGGGTCGGGAGCTGTTCGCCGCGCTGCGCCGGGCGGTCGGGCCCGCCGACCGCGGCGCGAGCGTGTTCGGACCGATCGCGGCCTCGCACTTCGAGGGCCAGTTCAACCAGGAGGTGTCCCGGTGACCACCACGCCGGCTCATGCGACGGCGGCGGATCTGCTGGCGCTGTCCCCCGTCATCCCGGTCGTCGTCGTGGACGACGCCGAGCACGCCGTGCCGCTGGCCGAGGCGTTGCTGCGCGGCGGCGTCCGCGTGATCGAGCTGACGCTGCGCACGCCCGCCGCGCTGGCCGCCATCGAGCGGGTGGCGGCGGAGGTGCCGGGCATCGTGATCGGCGCGGGCACCGTGACCGCGCCGGAGCACGCCGAGCAGGCCGCCAAGGCGGGTGCGGCGTTCCTCGTCACGCCCGGGTCGACCGACCGGGTGCTGGACGCCGCGGAGGACACCGGCCTGCCGTTCCTGCCGGGCGCGGCGACCGTGTCGGAGGCGATGCGGCTGGCCGAGCGCGGCCTGACGTCGCTGAAGTTCTTCCCCGCCGAGGCCGCGGGCGGGGTGGACTACCTCAAGTCGATCGGCGGCCCGCTGCCCGGCCTGCGGTTCTGCCCCACCGGCGGCATCACGCCCGCGACCGCGCCCCACTACCTCGCGCTGCCGAACGTCGGGTGCGTCGGCGGGTCGTGGCTCGCGCCCAAGGACGCGCTCGCGTCCGGCGACTGGGCGCGGGTCGAGGAGCTGGCGCGGGCCGCGTCGGCGCTGTAGGGGCCGTTGGTCCGGAGGTGCCTCCCGGGCACCTCCGTCAGGCCAGGTGCGCGAGCGCTTCCGGGATGGAGTCGGCGACCGGCGCCCCGGTGCGTTCGAGGACCCGGCGGGAACTGGTGCCCGTGGCGACCAGGACGACCTGCGCGCCCACGTGCCGGGCCGCGTCGGCGTCGTCGGCCACGTCGCCGACGACCACGACGTGCTCCGGTCGCAGCCGCAGGGCGTCCAGGTGCTCGGCGAGGTGCTTCGCCTTGGACCCGCCACCGGTCGCCGCCCGCAGGCCGTCGACCCGGCGGAACAACCCGGCCAGGCCGAACCGGGCGACCAGCGCCACCAGCTCGTCGTGCCACCACATCGACAGCAGCGACTGGGTGTGGCGCAGGGCGGCCAGGTGGTCGGGCACGCCCGGGGCCAGCCCGCACCGGTCCATCGCCACCCGGTACTCGGCGTGGTAGACGAGGTCGATGCGGTCCCAGTCCGCCGCGGTCAGCGGGCGGCCGAACACGCCCTCGTAGCAGTCCTTGACCGGGCGTCGGAACGTCTCGCGCCACTGCTCCAGCGTGACGGCCGCGTGGCCGAAGTCGGCGCAGACCCGGTTCACGGCGGCGAGGACGGCGTCGTTGTCGGCGAACAGCGTGCCGTTCCAGTCCCAGACGACGTGATCGGCCCTGATCCTCACTCGGTCAGGCTACGGCGATAGGTTGGGTGCTCACTTCTGGGGAGGTAGTGGGGGATGGACGCGCGACGGAACACGGTGGTCGCCGAACCGCGCGGGCAGGTGGCGCTGGTGTCGGTGGGGTTCCCGGTGCTGGGCGCACTCGTGGTGTGGGGCCTGAAGTCGATCGCCGGGTGGGTGGCCGACCTGTCCTGGGCACCGCTGCAGGGGCCGTTCCGGTTGGTGGCGTCGATCCCGGAGCCGTGGGCGACGATCGGGTCCGTGGCCGTGGGCGCCGTGCTCGGGCTCGTGGTGGCCGGGATCGCCGCGCACGAGCGGCTGGTGGTCGAGGTGTTCAACGAGGGCGTGGAGCTGCTGCGCGGCGGGAGGCACCGCAGCTTCGACCGGACGCTCGTGTCCGGGGTGTTCCTGGACGGCAAGAAGCTCGTGCTGCTCGGCGTGGACACCGGCGAGCTGGCGCGGGAGACGCACGACCTGAAGCCGGAGGTGCTGGCCGAGGCGTTCCAGACGCACGGCTACCAGTGGCTGGACGGCGACCCGTACCGCGACGACTACCGGCGGTGGGTCGACGGCGCACCCGCCCTCCCGCCCGGGGCGAACGCGCTGCTCAAGGTGCGGGCGGAGGCGTTGCGCAAGGGTGACGCGGGCGACGCGGACGAGCTGCGGGAGGAGCTGGCCCGGCTCGGGGTCGTCGTGCGGGAGGAGAAGAAGCGCCAGTACTGGCGCCTGGTCCGACCGCCGGCCTGAGGGTGGGCGCGACCCGGGGTAACGCGACCCGGTGAGCGGCCCGGCCTCGTGGCGGCCAGGCACTCGACGCGGGCACGCCGTGACAGGCGTTCGCCGGGGGTGGCGCGGGGCGGAGGTCCTGGACCGCTGGCTCCCTCGTCCCGCGAGACGAGCAGGGCCGGGGTCAGTCCTGGGGCAGGTCGTCCAGGGCATCGGAGTCCTCGCCCGCTCGGCGCAGCTCCTCGCGGACGACGCGGTAGGCCAGGCCCTCCGCGTAGCCCTTCCGGGCCAGGGCCGCGACCAGGCGACGAATCCTGGTCGTGTCGTCCAAGGTCGCCATGGTGCGCAGCTTCTTGCGCACCAGGTCCCGCGCCCGGTCCTCCTCGGCTTCGTCGTCCACGGCCGCGACCGCCTCGGCCGCCACCTCGTCCGCCACGCCCTTGCGGCGCAGCTCCATCGCCAGGGCACGCCGGCCGAGGCCCTGGTAGGTGTGCCGCGAACGGACCCAGACCTCGGCGAAAGCGGCGTCGTCGATCAGCCCCGCCCGGTCGAACTTGGCCAGCACCACCTCGGCCGTCTGCTCGCCGATGCCCTTGCGCAGCAGGGCGTCCTTCAGCTCCACGCGCGTGCGGGCCCGTGCGGTGAGCAGCGCGTAGCAGATGTCCGCCGCCTTGCGCTGCTCCTTCGCCGGGTCGACCGGGCGCGGCTCGGTGTCGTCGGCCGAGAGGTCGCGGGACGGCCCGCGACCACGGCCACCTCGTCCTGCCACGCCCGCTTAGAACTCGACCGGAGCCGGGGCGGTCTCGTCCGCGTCGAGGGTGGCGCCGATGCCCAGCTTGTCCTTGATCCGCTTCTCGATCTCGTTGGCCACGTCCGGGTTCTCGCGCAGGAACTTCCGCGCGTTCTCCTTGCCCTGGCCCAGCTGGTCGCCCTCGTAGGTGTACCAGGCGCCCGACTTGCGCAGGATGCCCTGGTCGACACCCATGTCGATCAGCGAGCCCTCCCGGCTGATGCCCACGCCGTAGAGGATGTCGAACTCGGCCTGCTTGAACGGCGGGGCCACCTTGTTCTTCACGACCTTGACCCTGGTGCGGTTGCCGACCGGCTCGCCGCCGTCCTTCAGGGTCTCGATGCGCCGCACGTCCAGCCGCACCGACGCGTAGAACTTCAGCGCCTTGCCACCGGTCGTGGTCTCGGGCGAGCCGAACATCACGCCGATCTTCTCGCGCAGCTGGTTGATGAAGATCGCGGTCGTGTTGGACGAGCTGAGCGCACCGGTGATCTTGCGCAGCGCCTGGCTCATCAGGCGGGCCTGCAGACCCACGTGGTTGTCGCCCATCTCGCCCTCGATCTCGGCGCGGGGCACCAGGGCCGCCACCGAGTCGATGACCAGGATGTCGAGCGCGCCGGAGCGGACCAGCATGTCCGCGATCTCCAGCGCCTGCTCGCCCGTGTCGGGCTGCGAGACCAGCAGCGCGTCGGTGTCGACGCCCAGCTTGCGCGCGTAGTCCGGGTCGAGCGCGTGCTCCGCGTCGATGAACGCGGCGATGCCGCCGTTGCGCTGCGCGTTGGCCACGGAGTGCAGCGCCACCGTGGTCTTGCCGGAGGACTCCGGGCCGTAGATCTCGATCACGCGGCCGCGGGGCAGGCCGCCGATGCCGAGCGCCACGTCGAGCGCGATCGCGCCGGTGGGGATCACCTCGATCGGGGCGCGGCCCTCCTCGCCGAGCCGCATGACCGAGCCCTTGCCGAACTGCTTGTCGATCTGGGCCAGGGCCAGCTCGAGGGCCTTGTCCCGGTCGGGTGCCTGGGGTGCCATCTGGAGTCCACCTCGGGGTGTCTTGGGGTCGCGGTGCGATGTCGGGGCCGACGTTACGGGTGGGGTCCGACATTTTTCGGCGGGGACCAGGTCACCCGCGGGGTGTTGTCACCCGGTCGTGTCGGGGAGTGTAGCCGAACAGGTGTTCGACCAGCGGGGCGACACGCCGCGTCACCGCCGCTGTTCCGGCACGTCGAACGCGTCGCAGACCGCCAGCCAGATCTCCTTGGCGGGCAGGCCCGCCTCCAACGCCTGGTCGGGCGTCCGGCCGCCCAGGGCGGACAGCACGTGGTCGCTGGCCACCATCTCAGCCCTGACCTGGCCGAACTCGTCCGCCATCAGCTTGCGGAACATCGTGATGCGCATCGGGCCCAGGCTAGCGCGCCGCCTCCCAGGCCGGGCTGTCGACGTAGTGGTTGTCGAACCGGTCCTGCGAGTCGCGGATCTCCCGCGGGTCGGCCCGGCCGCGATGGACGCGGTCGAGCAGCCGGTAGTAGTCGAACCGCCCCATGCCGGGCGTGAACACGCACAGGACGTCCGCGTCGGCGCCCTTGAGCGCGCCGAACGCGTGCGGCACGCGTGGCGGCACGACGAGGAGGTCGCCGCGCCCCAGGGTCACCACGTCCCGGTCCAGCAGCACCTGGAGCGTGCCGCCGAGCACGAAGAACAGCTCCGAGGCGCGGGTGTGGAAGTGCGGCGGCGCGCCGTCGGAGCCGTCGCGGAAGGTGGAGCGGTTGGCGGTCAGCCCGTCGAGGTCGGCGAGGAGGGTGACGACGGCGGCGGGGTCGGCGGTGAGCGCCTCGGCCTGGTCGGCGCGGACGAGCAGGGTGTTCTCCATGACGTCGAGACTCGCCGCCGGCGCCGGCCCGAACAACGGCGGAGAACGCATCGAACGATAACCTCCCGGTTATGGAACGACGGGACCTGGAGGTCTTCCTCACGCTCGCGGAGGAGCTGCACTTCAGCCGCACCGCCGAGCGGCTGCGCGTCTCCCAGGCCCGCGTCAGCCAGTCGGTCAAGCAGCTCGAACGCCGCATCGGCGCGCCGCTGTTCGAGCGGACCAGCCGCCGGGTCGCGCTCACGCCCATCGGCCGCCGGCTGCGTGACGACCTGGCACCGGCCTACCGGCAGATCGTGGCCGGCGTGGCGCGCGCCGTGGAGGCCGCGCGCGGCACGTCCCTGCTGCGCGTCGGGTTCGAGGCGCCCGCCGTCGCCGACCTGGTCGCGCACGTCCTCGACACGTTCCGCGCCCGCCACCCCGACAGCGGGGTCCGGGTGCGCGAAGCGCCGTTCACCGACCCGTTCTCGCTGCTCAGGACCGACGAGGTGGACGTGCTCGTGACGCTGTTCCCGGTCGCCGAACCGGACCTGACGCCCGGACCCGTCATCCACGAGGAGCCGTTGGTGCTCGCGGTGTCCGACACGCACCCGTTCACCCGGCAGGCGTCCGTGACCCTGGAGGACCTGGCCCGCGACACGGTCTTCCGCGCCGCGTACTGGTGCGACAGGACCCCCTCGGGCGCGCCCGTCAAGCGCGGACGGGACGTGACGACCTTCCAGGAGCTGCTCACCGCGGTCGCCGACGGCGAGGGCGTCTGCCCGCTGGGCGCGCACGCCGCCGGCTACTTCGCCCGTCCCAGGATCGCGTTCCTGCCGCTGGTGGGCGCACCGCGGTTGCGGTGGGGCGTGGTGTGGCGCACGGGCGGGGAAACGGCCCGCGTCCGGGAGTTCGCCGCGGCGGCGCGCTAACCTCGACCCGTGCTGCTGTTGTTGCAGGAAGACCCCACGGGCCTGTCGTCGCCGATCGGCACGGTCGCGGTGGTCGCCGGTCTGGTCGCGGCGATCGTGGTGGGCCTGCGCGCGCTCTGGCACAACCGCAGGCGTTGATCACCGCACCCGCTGCAACGACGCGAACAGGCACGTCACCAGCAGCGGCAGCGCGGTGAGCCCGACGACCAGCCCCAGGGCCGCGTAGGACCAGGCGGTCACCACCACGCCCGCCACCACGCCGCCGAGCGCGCCGCCGACGTTCATGCACAGGTCGGACAGGCCCTGCGCGGCCGGCCGGTCCGGCACCCCGACCGACTCGGTGAGCAGCGCCGAGCCCGCCACCATCCCCGCCGACCAGCCGAACGCCAGCAGCGACAGCCCGGCGGCCAGCTGGGGCGCGTCGTGCGAGGGCGCCATGCCCGCGATGCCGGACGCGGCGACCACGAGCGCCGAGCCGATCGCCAGCACCGGCACCCGGCCGAGCCGGTCCGCCATCCACCCGAACAGCGGGCTGGCCGCGTACATCGCGGCGACGTGCAGGCTGATCACCACGCCCACCACGCGCAGCGACGACCCGCCGTGGTCCATGTGCACGGGCGTCATCGACATCAGGCCCACCATCGCGGTGTGGCACAGCGCCACCCCGCCCAGGGCGAGCTTCCCGGCCGCCGGCAGCGACCGCCACACCTCGACCGGCCGCTTGGCGCCCGCGGCCGGCGCGGCGGCGGACCTCGCCAGTGCCAGCGGGTCCGGCCGCAGGAACCGGAGCACCACGAGCGCGGCCCCGGCGAACAGCGCGGCCGCCAGCAGGTACGGCCCCGCGCCCACCGGCAGGCCCAGCCGCACGGCCGCGCGGCCCGCCGGGTCGGCCAGGTTCGGCCCGGCCACCGCGCCCACCGTCGCCGCCCACACCACGAACGCCAGCGAGCGCGCCCTGCGGTGCGGGTGGGCGAGGTCCGCGCCGGCGTACCGGGCCGCCAGGTTCGCGCTGGACGCGGCGCCGAACAGGACGAGCGCCACCAGCAGCACGTGCCACGAGCCGAGCACCACCGCGCACGCCGCCACCGCGGCGCCCGCCGCACCCGCGCCGTAGCCGAGCACGAGCGCCGGGCGACGTCCGCCCCGGGTCGCCAGCCGGGCCACGGGCAGCGCGAACAGCCCCGCGCCGAGCACCGCGGCCGTCTGCGCCGCCCCGCCGACCGCGTCGGAGTCGGCGAGCACGGCCGCGATGAGCGTGCTCACCGCCAAGCCCGTGGCGACGCCGGCCGCGCCCAGGACCTGGGTCACCGCCAGCACCCGCAGGACCCTGCGCTGCACGGCGCCGACCACTGCCACGATCTTGACCCTGCCAGGCCGGGTCGGGCCCGAACAGCCACCGTCCGGGTCTCAGGTGCCGGGTTGGACCGCACTCTCGAAGAAGTCCGCGACCTGGTCGGCGGTCAGCTCCTCACCACCGCTCTTGGTCACGATGCCCAGCAGCGGGAGGTCGTCGGCGGTGAACACGAGCAGCCCCAGCCCGCCGTCCGCGGCGGCCCGGTACTTGCCGGTGAGGCCGTTGCCCGCCCACTTCGCCTCGACCATGTCGCTCTTGAGCGACCGCACGACGGCCTCCGCGCCGTGCTGCGCCCCGACGACCGTCTCGGTGAGGACGTACTGCACGGAGTAGTCGTCCTTCACCGCGCAGCTGACGACGGAGCCCTTGATGCCGTCCACGCCGCCCACGCCCGGCGTGCCGCCCGCCTTGCACGTGCCGGTGTCCGGGACCGCGCCCGCGAGCAGGCGCAGGCACTCGGTGAAGCCCTTGTCGTCCTGCCGGGTGTCGTTCTTGCACTCCTGCGCGCTGGGCACGTGCGTCCCGCTCAACGCGAAGATCCCGCCGACCACGCCCAGCGCGAGCACCACGACCGCCCCCGCGGCGATGAGCACCGTGCGGCGGTCGAACCGCTTCTTCGGCCCGGCCTGCGCGCGGGGCGTGACGGTCGGGAAGTTGAACTGCTGCGGCCCGGTCTGCGGGTACACCTGGTACGGCCCGCTCGCGTGCGGGTTGACCTGGTACGGCCCGCTCACGCCGGGGTTGGCCTGGTGCGCGCCGCCGGCGTTCGGGGCGACCTGGTGGGCGCCGCTGACGGCCGGGTTGGCCTGGTACGCCCCACCGGGCGGGGTCACCGGCTTGGTGACGACCGTGTCGACCTCCCGGCGCCCGGCCGATTCCCGGGACCGGGGCGTCACGCCGTGGCGCGGCACGTGGTGCGCGCCCAGGGCGACCGCGGTCTCCGGCTGGTCCAGGCTCGTCGGCACGATCCGCACCCGCTCGGCGATCATGTTCGCCACCAGCGGGATGCGGCTGGCGCCGCCGACCAGGTAGATGCCCGCGAGCTGGTTGGGCGCCATGCCCGTCGAGCGGATCGTGGACTCCAGCAGCTCCACGCTGCGCATCATGCTCGGCCGGACCAGCGCCTCCAGGTCCGAGCGGTTGACCAGCACGTCCTCGAACGGCTCCGGCATCGGCACCTCGGTGTGCGCGTGCCGCGACAGCGACTCCTTGGCCGCCCGCACGTCCTCCTGGAGCGTGCGGCGGGCCCTCCGGTCCGCCGTGGACTCCGGGCGCAGCAGCCGCTGCCAGGCCGCCGGGTCGCGGTGCGACACCTGCCTGCCGACGTGCTCCAGCAGCGCCTGGTCGACGTCCAGGCCGCCCAGGTCCGGCAGGCCGTCCTCGGCGAGCACGGTGAAGCCGTTCTGGGTGGCGCCGACGATGGCCACGTCGAACGTGCCCGCGCCCAGGTCGTAGACCGCGAGCGCCTGGCCGACGGCCAGCGAGGCGTAGTGGGAGGCGGCGGCGACCGGCTCGGGCACCAGCACGACCTCGGCGGCCACGCCCGCGAGGCGCGCGGCGGACAGCAGCACGTTGCGGCGCGTGGCGCCCCACTGCGCGGGGTGCGTGAGGCGCACCTCGTCCAGCGGCTCGCCGCCCAGCTGGCGGGTGGTCTCGTCCAGCACGCGGCGCAGCACGGCGGCCAGGGCGTCGCTGACCGGCACCACGTTGTCGCCCAGCAGCAGCACGCCGTCGTCCACGCGCCGCTTCGGGTTGGGCTCGAAGCGGGCCGGGTCGAGGCGGGCGCGGCGCTCGGCGTCGCGGCCGACGACCAGGGTGCCGTCCTCCTCGCAGTAGACGGCCGACGGCATGGTCGCCGAGCCGTCCACCTCCACGACCCTGGGCGGCCTGCCGTGCGCGGCGAGCACCGCGACGGTGTTGGAAGTGCCCAGGTCGACGGACAGGACGCGCACGGTCACCCCTTCGGTTCGAACCGGGGTGATCGTGCCACAACCGGAAAATGTCGGACCCCTGGTTCAAGATGTCGGGGTGGACGTCCTCGCCGCCTTCTCCCCCGCGACCCGGCAGTGGTTCGCCGGGGCCTTCGCCGCGCCCACGGCGGCGCAGGAGGGCGCTTGGCAGGCGGCCGCGGCCGGTGAGCACGCGCTGGTCATCGCGCCGACGGGGTCGGGCAAGACGTTGGCGGCGTTCCTGTGGGCGCTGGACCGGCTGGCGGCCACGCCGAAGCCCGCCGAGCCGAAGCGGCGGTGCCGCGTGCTGTACGTCTCACCGCTGAAGGCGCTGGCGGTGGACGTGGAGCGCAACCTGAGGGCACCGCTGGCGGGCATCCGGCAGGCGTCGCACCGGCTGTCGCTGCCCGAGCCGGACATCACGGTGGGCATGCGCACCGGTGACACGCCGGCGGACGCGCGGCGGGCGTTCGCGCGGACGCCGCCGGACGTGCTGGTCACCACGCCCGAGTCGCTGTTCCTGGTGCTCACCTCGGCCGCGCGGGAGTCGTTGCGCGGGGTGGAGACGGTCATCGTCGACGAGGTGCACGCGGTGGCGGGCACGAAGCGGGGCGCGCACCTGGCGCTGTCGCTGGAGCGGCTGGACGCGCTGCTGGAGCGGCCCGCGCAGCGGATCGGGCTGTCGGCGACGGTCCGGCCGGTCGAGGAGGTGGGCGCGTTCCTGGCCGGCGGGCGGCCGGTGCGGGTCGTGCAGCCGAAGACGGCCAAGACGATCGAGGTGCGCGTCGAGGTCCCGGTGGAGGACATGTCGGTGCTCGGCGAGCCGACCGGGGAGGTGTCGGGCTCGGCGGCGGGCGCGGAGCAGCGGGCGTCGATCTGGCCGTCGGTGGAGCAGCGGGTGCTGGAGCTGGTCCGGCAGCACCGGTCCACGATCGTGTTCGCCAACTCGCGCAGGCTGGCCGAGCGGCTGACCGCGCGGCTCAACGAGCTGGCCGAGGAGGCCGAGGAGCAGGGCGGGCCGGGGGGCGGGGCGGAGCGGTTCCCGGCCGAGGCGGTCGGGCAGTCCGGCGTCACCGCGCAGCGCTCGCCGACGATCGCCCGGGCGCACCACGGGTCGATGTCGCGCGAGCAGCGGGTCGTGGTGGAGGAGGAGCTGAAGTCCGGCCGGTTGCCGTGCGTGGTCGCCACGTCGTCGCTGGAGCTGGGCATCGACATGGGCGCGGTCGACCTCGTGGTGCAGGTGGAGGCGCCGCCGACGGTCGCGTCGGGGTTGCAGCGCGTCGGCCGGGCCGGGCACCAGGTGGGCGCGGTGTCGCGCGGGGTGGTGTTCCCCAAGTTCCGGGGCGACCTGGTGTCGTGCGCGGTGGTGGCGGAGCGGATGCGGGACGGCGCGATCGAGGCCGTGCGGTACCCGCGCAACCCGCTGGACGTGCTGGCGCAGCACGTCGTGGCGATGGTGGCGCTGGAGACGTGGACGGTGGAGTCGCTGGCCGGGCTGGTGCGCCGGGCCGCGCCGTTCGCCGCGCTGCCCGAGTCGGCGCTGCAGTCGGTGCTGGACATGCTCGCGGGCCGGTACCCGAGCGAGGAGTTCGGCGAGCTGCGGCCCCGCATCACGTGGGACCGGATCACCGGCGAGCTGCGCGGCAGGCCGGGCGCGCAGCGCTTGGCGGTCACCTCGGGCGGCACGATCCCCGACCGGGGCCTGTTCGCGGTGATGACCCCGCCGTCCGAGCGCGGTCCCGGCTCGCGGGTCGGCGAGCTGGACGAGGAGATGGTCTACGAGTCGCGGGTCGGCGACACGTTCCTGCTGGGCACGTCGTCGTGGCGGGTCGAGGACATCACCCACGACCGGGTGATCGTGGTGCCCGCGCCGGGCCAGCCCGCGCGGATGCCGTTCTGGAAGGGCGACGCGCCGGGCCGCCCGCTCGAACTCGGCCGGGCGCTGGGCCGGTTCCTGCGCGAGGTGTCCACCATGGACGACGCGCGGGCGGCGGAGCGGACGGCGGCGGCGGGGCTGGACGCGTGGGCGACCTCGAACCTGCTGGCGTACCTGGGCGAGCAGCGCGAGGCGACCAGGCACGTGCCCAACGACCGGGTCGTGCTGGTGGAGCGGTTCCGCGACGAGCTGGGCGACTGGCGGCTGGTGGTGCACTCGCCGTTCGGGGCGCAGGTCAACGCGCCGTGGGCGCTGGCGATCGCGGCCCGGCTGCGGGAGCGCCGCGGCATCGAGGTGCAGGCGGCGCACTCCGACGACGGGATCGTGGTCCGGCTGCCGGACGCGGTCGACCTGGACGGCGCGCAGGTCGTGGCCGGCGCGGAGGACGTGCTGCTCGACCCGGAGGAGGTCGAGCAGGTCGTGGTGGCCGAGGTGGGCGGGTCGGCGCTGTTCGCGGCCCGGTTCCGGGAGTGCGCGGCGCGGTCGCTGCTGCTGCCCCGGCGCGACCCGCGCAAGCGCTCGCCGCTGTGGCAGCAGCGGCAGCGGGCGGCGCAGCTGCTGTCGGTCGCGGCGAAGTACGAGAGCTTCCCGGTCGTGCTGGAGGCGATGCGGGAGGTCCTGCAGGACGTCTACGACGTGCCCGGCCTGCGCGAGCTGATGGCCGACGTCCGGGCCCGGCGGGTGCGCGTGGTGGAGGTGGAGACGCCGTCGCCGTCGCCGTTCGCGCGCAGCCTGCTGTTCGGGTACGTGGGGATGTTCCTGTACGAGGCGGACGCACCGCTGGCCGAGCGGCGGGCGGCGGCGCTGTCGCTGGACTCGGCGCTGCTGGCGGAGCTGCTGGGCTCGGAGGCGATCCGGGAGCTGCTCGACCCGGAGGTGGTCGCCGAGGTCGAGCGGAACCTGCAGCGCCTGGCGCCGGACCGGCACGCGCGGGACGCGGAGGGCGCGGCGGACCTGCTGCGGTTCCTCGGCGACCTGTCGGAGGCCGAGGCGCTGGAGCGGGGCGTGCGGCCGGAGTGGCTGGCGGACCTGGTGGCGCAGCGGCGGGCGATCCGGGTGCGCATCGCCGGCGAGGACCGGGTGATCGCGATCGAGGACGCGGGCCGGGTGCGCGACGCGCTGGGCGTGGCGCTGCCGGTGGGCGTGCCGGAGGTGTTCACCGAGCCGGTGGCCGACCCGCTGGGCGACCTGCTCTCGCGGTACGCGCGCACGCGCGGGCCGTTCCCGGCGGTGGAGGTGGCGGAGCGGTTCGGGTTGGGCGTGGCCGTGGTGACCGGGGTGCTGGAGCGGATGGCGGCGGCCGGGCGGCTGGTGCGCGGCGAGCTGAGGCCGCTCGACGCGGCGCACCCGCGGCCCGGCGCGGGCACCGAGTACTGCGACGCCGAGGTGCTGCGGCGGCTGCGGCGGGCGTCGCTGGCGCGGCTGCGGGCCGAGGTCGAGCCGGTGGAGCCCGCCGCGCTGGGCCGGTTCCTGCCGGGCTGGCACGGCATCGGCAGGCGGCTGCGGTCCGCGCCGACGGTGGACGACGTGTACTCGGTGGTCGAGCAGCTGGCGGGCGCGCCGCTGCCCGCGAGCGCGGTGGAGTCGCTGGTGCTGCCCGCGCGGCTGCCCGGGTACCGGCCGGGGCTGCTGGACGAGCTGACCGCGTCCGGCGAGGTGACCTGGACGGGGTGCGGCTCGCTGGCGGGCGGCGACGGGTGGGTCGCGCTGGCCCCGACGGACGTGGCCGACCTGCTGCTGCCGGACCTGGTGCCCGAGGCGATGCCGGAGTCGTCGCTGCACACGGCCGTGGTCGAGGCGCTGGGCGGTGGCGCGCTGTTCTTCCGGCAACTGGTGGACCGGGTGTCGTTGCAGGGCCCGACGACGGACGGCGAGGTCGTCGGCGCGCTGTGGGACCTGGTGTGGGCGGGCGTGGTCACCAACGACACGCTGGCACCGCTGCGTGCGCTGGTCGCGGGCGGCGGCACGGCCCACAAGCCGCGCCGGGCGGCACCGCGCGGCCGGTACGCGCGGATGCGGGCGGGCAGACCGGACCTGCCCGGCCGCACCGGGCCGCCGACGGTCGCGGGCCGGTGGTCCCTGGCCGTGGTGCCCGCGTCGGACGCCACGCGGCGGGCGCACGCGCGGGCCGAGGCGTTCCTGGAGCGGCACGGCGTGCTGACGCGCGGCGCGCTGGACACCGAGCGGGTGACCGGCGGGTTCAGCGCCGTGTACCGGGTGCTGCGGGCGATGGAGGAGTCCGGGCAGGTCGTGCGCGGGTACGTGGTCGAAGGGCTCGGCGCGGCGCAGTTCGCGGCCCGGGGCGCGGTGGACCGGCTGCGGGCGTCGTCCCGGCCGCCCGGGCAGGAGCACTCGGGCACGCCGGAGGCCGTGGTGCTGGCGGCGGCGGACCCGGCGCAGCCCTACGGCGCGGCGCTGGCCTGGCCGGAGCCGTCGGGCGAGGGCAGGCACCGGCCGGGCCGCAAGTCCGGTGCGCTGGTCGTGCTGGTGGACGGGCTGGCGACGCTGTACGTGGAGCGGGGTGGGCGGTCGCTGCTGTCGTTCACCGAGGAGGAGGAGCCGTTGCGGGCGGCGGCGCAGGCCCTGGGTCGGGCCGTGCGCGACGGCTGGCTGGGCCAGCTCGCCGTGCAGCGGGCGGACGGGGAGGTGGCGCTGGGCTCCCGGCTGTCGGGCATCCTGCAGGAGGCGGGCTTCCGCGCCACCCCGAAGGGTTTGCGGCTGCGCGCCTGACCGGGGTCCGCCACCGCTGCGCCCGAGCCGCCGGTGGCCACGCGAAGCCGGCCCGCGGCGTGACGCCCGCCGGCCGACCACGTGGACCGACCGGCGGCTGCCCGCGTGAAGGTGCCTGTCGTCAGCGGAACAGGGCGCTGTAGGCGTTGAGCGCCGGTTGGCCGCCCAGGTGGGCGTAGAGCACCGTCGAGTCGCGGGGGATCTCGCCGGTCGTGACCAGTTCCACCAGGCCCGCCAACGACTTCCCCTCGTACACCGGGTCGGTGATCATGCCCTCCAGGCGGGCGCCGAGCCGCATCGCGTCCACAGTGGACTCCCCCGGCACGCCGTAGGTGCCCTCGTGGAACCGGTCGTCCAGCACGACGTCCTCGTCGGTCACCTCGACGCCGAGCAGGCCGGCCGTGTGCTTGGCGATGCGCGTGACCTGGGCGCGGGTGTCGGCCGGTTCGGCGGAGGCGTCGATGCCGATCACCCGGCGACCGCTGCCGGCGAACCCGGCGACCATGCCCGCCTGCGTGCTGCCGGTCACCGAGCACACCACCACGGTGTCGAACCGCACGCCCAGCTCCGCCTCCTGCCGCTCGACCTCGGCCGCCCAGCCGGCGAACCCGAGCCCGCCCAGCGGGTGGTCCGAGGCGCCCGCCGGGATCGGGTACGGCTTGCCGCCCGCCGCGCGCACGTCCTCGATCGCCCGCTCCCAGGCGGGCTTCACGCCGATGCCGAAACCGGCCTCCACCAACCGCACGTCGGCGCCCATCAACCGGCTGAGCAGGATGTTGCCCACCCGGTCGTACACCGCGTCCGGCCAGTCGACCCAGCTCTCCTGCACCAGCACGCACTTCAGCCCGGCCCGCGCCGCCGCCGCGGCCACCTGGCGGGTGTGGTTGGACTGCACGCCGCCGATGGACACCAGCGTGTCGCACCCCGTGGCCAGCGCGTCGGCCACGAGGTACTCCAACTTGCGGGTCTTGTTGCCGCCGTAGGCGAGCCCGGAGTTGCAGTCCTCCCGCTTGACCCACACCCGCGCGCCGCCCAGGTGCCGGGTCAGCCGTTCCAGCTCGTGTACCGGGGACGGGCCGAAGGTCAGCGGGAACCGCTCGAAGTCGCGCAACGCCATGTCAGTTCTCCTCAGCTCGCAGCAGGTCGGCCAACGTCGCCCAGTTCCGCTCGACCAGCCGGGCCGCGAGGTCGGCGTCGGCCGCGGCGAAGGCGGTGACGATCTCGTCGTGCATCGCCACCGAGTGGCGGCCGGTGGGCGCGGCGAACCGCAGCCGTTCGAGGCGGCGCACGAGCGGGGTGTGGCGCTCGATGGTGGCCGCCACGGCGAAGTTCCCGGCCCGTCGCACGGCCACGGCGTGGAACTCGTCGTCGGCGGCGAGGGCCGCGGGCACGTCACCGGTGGCCATGGCGCGCGCGAACGCGGTGTTCGCCGCGCGCATCGCCGCCAGGTCCGCCTCGGCGACGCGCGGCACGGCCAACCGGGCGGCGAGGGCGTGCATGGCCTGGACGACGACGTGCGCGTCACGGACCGCCGCCGTGTCCAACGGCGTGACCCGCGTGTAGCTGTGCGGCTTGCTCTCGACCAGGCCCTCGTCGGCGAGCCGGGCCAACGCCTCCCGCACGGGTGTGCGGGACAGCCCGAGCCGTTCGGCCAGCTCCACGTCCTTGATCGGCACGCCGGGCGCCAGGTCGCCGCCCAGGATCGCCTCGCGGATCGCGGTGAGCGCCTGGTCACGGAGCAACGCCCGACTAATATATTGCATACCGGAGCACGGTAGCCGGTGGGCGAGGTGATCACAACGGCCTGGGGAACCGGGCGGAGCGGGCGGTCAGCGGGGCGTCAGCACGCAGAACTCGTTGCCCTCCGGGTCGGCCAGCACCACCCACGGCACGTCGCCCTGCCCCACGTCGGCCCGCACCGCGCCCCACGCCTCCAGCCGGGCCACCTCGATCGCCAGGTCGCCGTCGGCCGGCGGCACGACGTCCAGGTGCAGCCGGTTCTTCACCGCCTTCGGCTCGGCCACCCGCACGAACTCCAGCGCCGGCCCGGCCCGCTGCGTCAACGACGCGAAGTCGGCGTGCTCGCGGGTCACCGGCAGCCCGGTCGGCCCGGCCCAGAACGCGGCCTGCGCCCGCGGATCCAGCGCGTCCACCACGACCGCCGCCACGGGACCGTTGTCGGCGTACTCGTCGCGCTGCTCCAGCACGCAGAACTCGTTGCCCTCCGGGTCGGCGAGCACCACCCACGGCACGTCGCCCTGACCGATGTCGACCGGCCGCGCGCCCAGGTCGACGGCCCGTGTGACGATCGCCTCCTGGTCCCGCGGCGAGGTCGACGCCAGGTCGAGGTGGATCCGGTTCTTGCCCACCTTCGGGTCCGCGACGGGCACGAACACCAGCTCCTGGCCGTCGGCGAGCGCCACGTCGACCTCGTTCGCGTCCTCGCCCGTGATCGGCTGCCCCAGCAGCGCCGCGTAGAACCGGCCCAGCGCTGCCGGGTCCGCGGAGTCGACCACGACGTTGTGCCACCTCGTCATGGTGCGAAGGTAACGTCTGCCCAATGGCTCAGCTGGTTCTCGGTCCTGTGCTGCGGCACGTCGACCCCACCTCGGCGACGGTGTGGGTCGAGACGGACGACGCGTGCGAGGTCGCCGTCGCGGGCCACCGCGCGGAGACGTTCCAGGTAGGCGAGCAGCACTTCGCCATCGTGGTGGTCGAGGGGCTCACACCCGGCACGACCACGCCGTACGACGTGCGACTGGACGGTGACGTGGTGTGGCCGCCGCCGGGCTACTCGTTCCCGTCGCCGTGCATCCGGACGACGCCGGTGCGGCGGCTGCTGTTCGGGTCGTGCCGCGCCGCCAAGGGCGAGGGCACGCCGGACAAGCTCGGGCCGGACGCGCTGGACACGTACGCGCTGCGGATGAAGGACGAGCCGCGGGAGCGGTGGCCGGAGGCGCTCGTGCTGCTCGGCGACCAGGTCTACGCCGACGAGCCGACCCCCAAGATCACCAAGTGGTTGGCCGAGCGGCGACCCGAGCCGGCCGGCGAGGTGGTGTCGTTCCGCGAGTACGCCGAGCTGTACCACGAGTCGTGGGCCGACCCGGAGATCCGCTGGCTGATGTCGGTCGTGCCGACGTCGATGATCTTCGACGACCACGACATCCGCGACGACTGGAACACCTCGCGCACGTGGCGCGAGCAGATGGCGGCCAAGCCGTGGTGGCCCGAGCGCATCCGGGCGGGCCTCGCGTCGTACTGGGTCTACCAGCACCTGGGCAACCTCAGCCCCGAGGAGCTGGCCGCCGACGACCTGTACGCGAAGGTCCGGTCCGCGGGCGGTGACGTGCAGCCGCTGCTGGAGGACTTCGCCGAGCGGGCCGACCAGGAGGTCGACGGCGGCAAGTCGACGCGGTGGAGCTACCGGCGCGACTTCGGCCGGGTGCGGCTGCTGGTGATCGACACGCGCAGCGGGCGCATCCTGTCCGGGCCGGAGCGGCTGATGGTCGGCGACGGCGAGTTCGACTGGATCGAGGACAACGCCGTCGGCGACTTCGACCACCTGCTGATCGGCTCGTCGCTGCCGTGGCTGATGCCGCACGGGCTGAGCCACTTCCAGTCGCTCAACGAGCGGATGGCGGGGCTGCCGGGGTGGCGCGGCAAGGTCGGCGAGAAGGTGCGGCAGGTCGCGGACCTGGAGCACTGGCCCGCGTTCCGGGCGTCGTTCGAGCGCCTGGCCCGGCTGCTGGAGCGGATCTCGAAGGCCGACGACGCGCCGGGCACGGTGTGCGTGCTGTCCGGCGACGTGCACCACAGCTACGCGGCGCGGGCGACGTTCGCCACGTCGGTGGACGCGAAGGTGTACCAGCTCGTGTGCTCGCCGGTGCACAACGACCCGCCGTGGGTGTTCCGGCCCGCGTTCCGGCTGTCGTGGTCCAAGCCGATCGCGCGCCTGCTGCGGCGGTGGGCCGACCGGCGCGGCATCTCGCCGGACCCGGTGGCGTGGCACAAGCTCAGCGGACCGCACTTCGGCAACTCGGTGGCGATGCTGGAGATCGACGGCCGCGAGGCCCGCTTCCGGCTGGAGACCGCGACCGGCGACGGGTTGACGGAGGTCGCCGCGCTGGCGCTGTGACCCGGGCGCAGGGGTGCGCCCGCCGGCGGAGGGGGGTCGTCGGGACCGCCGGCGGGCGCACGTCTACTTGGTGGCCAGCCTCAGCAACGCCCACAGCTGGGCGATCGCGTCGTGGTCACCGGTGGTGGGCGGCAGGTCGCGGTCGGGGATGCGGCCCCACAGCCAGCGGTAGACCTGCATCGGCGTGCCCGACACGCCGCCGGTGGCCGACGCGGCCTCGTCCTCCGCGACCGGGCGGGCGACCGCCGGCTCCGGGCCGGTCGTGGCCAGCCACACCTTTCCGCCCGCGCGGATCGCCACCGTCCCCTCGCGCGTGCCGCGCACGCCGAGGACGTCCAGCCGGTGGCCGAGCCACAGCGTGAGGATCTCGTCCACGCCGTCCTGGGCCACGTCGTCGTCCACCGGGTCGACCGGCAGCCCGGCCGCCGCCTGCACGTCCATCCGGTGCACGGTGGACTCGTGCGCCAACCGCCGCGCCCAGAAGTTGTGGTTGCGCTCGGCGGGCCACCACGTCTCGCACGGGTCGTCCGGGCCGTGCGCCCGCAACGCCCGCACCAGCGCCGGCACGCCCGAGCGGACGTACTCCGGCAACGCCTGCCCCGGCTCCGGGTCCTGCTGCCACACCAGGGGTTGGCTGCCTTCCCTCAGCCACGTCGACACCATCCGGTACGTGCTGCCCACGTGCCGTGCCGTCTCCCCGAGGTTGAGCCCCGGGCAGGCGGGCACCTGGCGTTCCGGGCGCTGTCCCTCGGCCGCCGCCGCCAGGCGCTCGGCTTCGGCCTCCACCACGTCGATCAGGCGGTCGTAGGCGACCAGTCCCCTGCTCACGGTCCGTCCCTGTAGATGATCTCGTCGACCAGCTCGGTGAACTGCGCCGCTTGGCGCACGAGGTCGTCGGCTGCGCGCTCGGTGACCTGCCTGGTGATGCCCGCCAGCACGGCCGCGCGGGTCGCCGAGCACTCGGCGAAGAACGCGGCCCACTCGCGCAGCTCCGGCGCGAGGGAGGGCAGCAGGACCCACACGCTGGTCGGCTTGGCGCGGCCCCGGTGGGGTCGGCCCCTGGCCGCCAGCACGGCCGCCGCGGCCCGCATCGCGGCCAGGTAGGCCGTGGCGAAGCGGGTGGGCGGGGTCGGGTCCCGCTCGGCCTCGGCCAGGCACTCGCGGGCCCGGCCCAGCAGGGTCACCGCCGACGTCGGTGGTAGCGGGAGGGGGATGCGGCGGGGGAAGGTCTGAGTCATCTCGCGGCCTCCTCGCGGCGTCGGGACAGCGACGACCGCCGCGGGGAGACGGCGGCACTTGGTGGTGGGGCGCTTCCCCCGCCCCACCACCAAGGCATTGCTCGAACATACGTTCGAGCCAGACCAGCCTATCCTGCCGGCCCGGAACTCCTCAACCCGGAGGTCCGTGGTCTCATGAACAGGTGAGCGCACTCGACCACCCCGGCATCCGCAAGGTGGCGGCCGCCCTGTCCGAGGCGGGCCACCACGAAGCCGCGAACGGGATCCGCGTGTTGGCCGACGCCGTCCGCACCGCCGCGGCGGCGGCCGAGGCGGTGGGCGTCCCGGTGGGGGCCATCGCCAACAGCCTGGTGTTCGCCGCCGTCCGCGACGGCGTCCCCGCACCGCTGCTCGTGCTCACCTCCGGCGCGCACCGCGCGGACACCGACAAGCTGGCCGAGCTGGCGGGCGCGGACTCGATCGAACGGGCCACGCCCGCGTTCGTGCGCGAGCACACCGGCCAGGTCATCGGCGGCGTGTCCCCGGTGGGCCACCCCGCGCCGATCAGGACGTTCGTGGACGTCGCGCTGGAGCGGTACGAGGTGGTGTGGGCCGCCGCCGGCCACCCGCACGCCGTCTACCCCACGACCTACGCGGGTCTGCTCGACCTGACCGGTGGCACGCCCGCCGAGGTCGCCCGATGACCGCCGCGCCGTCCCAGCGGATCGTCACGCTGTCCGCGCGGGAGTTGAACGCGCGGCTCGACGAGGCCCTCGCGCTCTACGTCAGCGCCATGGAGTACCCGCCCGGCACCGCCGAGCAGCGCGCGCCCATGTGGTTGGCGCACATGCTGCGCGACGGCTGGCGGTGCGTCGTCGCGCTCGGCGAGCAGGACGAGCTGATCGGCATCGGCTACGGCTACCGCGGTCAGGTCGGCCAGTGGTGGCACGAGCAGGTGCGGCACGGGCTGACGATGGTGTCCGGTCCGCGTGCCGTCGAGGAGTGGATGCGGGACTACTTCGAGCTGACCGAGCTGCACGTCCTGCCGGGCGCGCAGGGGCGCGGTGTCGGGGAGCAGGTGCTGCGGAACCTGCTGGCGGGCGTGTCCAGCTCGCGGGTGCTGCTGTCCACTCCGGAGGGTCCGAGCAGGGCGTGGCGGCTGTACCGGCGGGTGGGGTTCGTGGACGTGCTGCGGCACTACCAGTTCACCGGCGACCCCAGGCCGTTCGCGGTGCTGGGTCGCGCGCTGCCGCTCGATTGATCGAGGCTTTCCAGAGCTGAAAAGCACGTCCTCGCCGGACGGGCAGATCAGCAGGATGACCCCAAGCTCTGTCGGCATCCCCTGACCCGGCGTGGTCCGGTGTCCGTGTCATCCCGCCGACCTCCCGGAGGGCTACCGCACGCGTCAAGGGGGGGGCGCACATCAGTCGCCGATCGGGTATCGGTGAACCAGCCCCCCTTGACACGCGCGGTAGGGCGTTGCCAGGTCGGCGGGATGACACGAACCCCTCCTTTTGAGGGGAAGACCGCGGTGACCTGGCAGCGGCTGCCGACCACGGCCGCCCTCCCAGGTCACCGACATGGCTTTGAAGAAGAGGGCTTCGTGTCATCCCGCCGACCTGGCTCTGCCCAACCACGCGTGTCAAGGGGGCTGTGAACCTCTGCCCGATCGGCGACTGCTGTCCGCCCCCTTGACACGTGTGGTTGCCCTCGTGGAGGTCGGCGGGATGGCACGGAGGCCGGACCACGCTGGATCAGGGGGTTCCCACGAAGGGCCGTCATCCTGCTGATCTGCCCGTCCGGCGAGGACATGCCCTTCGCTCTTTCGAGCGGTCTTCAAGCCTCAGAACGGGGAGACGAAACCCGACGCCTGGAGGTACTTGCCGGCGTTCAGGCCCTCGATGCTGCGCAGCTTCGAGTACACGACCCGGTCCCCGAAGTTGCCCTCCACCGTCCGCACGTGGGTCGCCTTGCGACCCGTCCGGTCGTACTTGACCTCCACGACCAGGCCCACGTGCGCGTGCATGTCCGGGTAGTTGCCGTAGACGACGGCGTCACCGGGTTCGACGTCGCGCTCCGCGATGTCCTTCCACCGGCCGTTGGCCTTGCTCCACTTCTGCCAGTACGTAGCCCAGTGGCCCTGGTCCAGCACCGACCCGCCCGGCGCGGGGCGCATCGACGGCCGGTCCGGCACGCCGGCGGTCGTCCACGCCCAGTTGACGAACACGCCGCACCACTCCGCCGGTCGCAGGATTCCCTGTCCGGGGATCTGGTACTGCGTCGGGTAGTAGTTGCCGGTGCCCTCGCGCTGACCGACCTGGTGCAGGGCGCTGTCCACGATCTCCTGCCGGACGCGCCACTCGGCCTGGTCCCCGAGCGGTTGCGCCTGCGCGGGCGAGCCCGCGACCAGCAGCGCGCCGGTCAGCGCCGCGCCGACAGCGGCTCTCATCGCACGTCCGGTCATCGAGCTCCCCCTACCCTCGTTCGCGCGTCCATCCAACACCGGATCCGGTGACCTCGGCGTGAAACCGAGGTCACCGGGCCGCGATCAGAGCTGCGCGAGCCGCTCCCGAAGGGTGTCCAGCCCCATCGCGCCCATCTCCAGGGCCTGCCGGTGGAACGTCTTCAGGTCGAACGCGTCGCCGTGCCGGGCACGGGCGTCGTCGCGGGCCGCCAACCACAGCCGCTCGCCCAGCTTGTACGACGGGGCCTGCCCCGGCCAGCCGAGGTAGCGGTCGATCTCGTCGCGCACGTGCGCCGGGTCGGTGATGGTCCGGGTCAGCATGAACTCCAGGCCCAGGTCCGGGGTCCACCGCTCGCCCTCGTGGAAGCCGGTGCCCCGGGGGATCTCCAGCTCCAGGTGCATGCCGATGTCGATGATCACGCGGGCCGCGCGGAACAGGTGCGCGTCCAGCATGCCGAGCAGGTCGCCGTCGTCCTCCAGGTAACCCAGCTCGCGCATCAGCCGCTCGGCGTACAGCGCCCAGCCCTCACCGTGGCCGGACACCCAGCACATCAGGCGCTGGAACTCGTTGAGCTTGTCCGCCTGGTAGACGGCGGTGGCGACCTGGAGGTGGTGGCCGGGCACGCCCTCGTGGTAGACGGTCGTGACCTCGCGCCAGGTCGGGAACTCCTCCTTGTCGTCCGGCACGGACCACCACATGCGGCCGGGCCGGGAGAAGTCCGGGGTGGGGCCGCTGTAGTACGCGCCCACGCCACCGCCGGGCGGCGCGATGCGGCACTCCAGCTTCATCAGCTCGTCGGGCAGCTCGAAGTGCACCCCGCGCACGTCCTGCAACGCCCTGTCCGACAGCTCCTGCATCCACGACCGCAGGCCGTCCTTGCCCCGCACCAGGTAGCGCGGGTCGGCGTCGAGCGCGGCGGCGGCCTCGGCGAGCGTCGCGCCCGGCTTGATCCGGTTCGCGACCTGCTTCATCTCGGTCTCGACGCGGGTGAACTCCTCCCAGCCCCACTCGTAGGCCTCGGCGAGGTCGAGCCGGGAGCCGGTGAAGTAGCGGGACTGCAACCGGTACACGTCCTCGCCGACGGCGTCCTTCTTCGGCGCCTTGGCCGCGAGGTCGTCGCGCAGGAACGCGGCCAGGTCGCCGTAGGCCTCGGCGGCGGCCTTCGCGCCCGTCTCCAGCTCGGTGCGCAGCGCGCCGTCGGCCGGCGCGTCGGCGATCAGCGCGGCGAAGAACGACCTGCCACCGGAGCGGCCCGACCACGTGTCGCACTGCTCGGCGACCTTGGTGACCTGCCGCAACGCGGCCACGTGGCCCTGGTCGGCGGCGTGGGCGAGGCCCGCGCGCAGGTTCGCCACCGCGTCCGGCACGGCGGTGAGCCGCTTGGCGATCACGGCCCAGTCGTCGGCGGTGTCGGTGGGCATCTGGTCGAACACCTCGCGCATGGACTGCACGGGGCTGGCGATGACGTTGAGGCTGCCCTCCATGAGGCCGGCCTCGTGCAGCTCGACCTCCAGCCCGATCCGCTCCAGGAACACGGCCTTCGCGTCGGCCTCCGACTCGTCCGCGGGCTCGGCGGCGGTGATCGCGGCGAGGGCGTCGCGGGCGAGCTGCGCGCGGGCGGCGTGGCCCTCCGGCGAGTAGTCCGTGATCCGGTCGTCGTGGCCGGGCTTGCCGATGAACGTCGCGGCCAACGGGTCCGCGGCCGCGTAGTCGGCTACGAACTGGTTGCTGATGCCGTGCACGCCGGCGGAGGAGGTTGACATGCGCCGCACGTTACCTCCGGGTCGCGTCCCGCCAAACAGGTAATTAGCCACGCTCACGATCGTGTACCTCCGGTCGACCCGCGACCGCGGCCGGCAGGATGGCCGCGTGTCCAGGGCCTCCGCGCTGCTCCTGCCGGTTCTCCTCCTCGCGCTGCTGTCGCTGACGGGGTGCGTCCGGCTGCACGCCGCAATGGCGTTGTCCACCGACGACCGCGTGGCCGGCGAGATCGTCGCCGCCATGCCGCCGACCAAGGACAACGACCCCGGTCCGCAGCTCAAGGTGCCGGACAACCTGGCCGGTCGGGTCACCACCAAGCCCTACAAGGCGGACGACTACGTGGGCACGCAGATGTCGTTCTCGGGGTTGACGTTCGACGAGGTGCGGGAGCTGTCGACGGCGACGAGCGCCTCGTCCAGCCGGTACCAGCTGACGTTCCGGCGGTCCGGCGACCTGGTGACGCTCTCCGGCTCGGTCGACCTGACGCAGGTGCCTGCGGAGCGTGCGGACATCCAGGTGAAGATCAGCTTCCCGGGTGATGTCGTTGACACGAACGGGCGAGAAGAGGACAACGCGACGATCGCGTGGAACCCGAAGCCCGGTCAGGCGTCGATGCTGTCGGCGACCGTCCGCTACGAGGGCGCGAACGCGGTGTCCTACTTCGGCTGGACCATGCTGGTCGCCGTGCTGGTCGGCGTGGCCGCGCTGATCGTGGTGGTGCTGGCGCTGGTCGCCCACCGCCGCCACCAGGTCGCCTAGCTAGGCGCGGGCCGGCACCAACCCGAGCCGGCCGACGATCTCGCGCGTCGCCTTCGACCGGTTGAACGTGTAGAAGTGCAGGCACGGCACGCCCTCGGCGAGCAGCCGCTGCCCCGTCTCCGTCACCAGGTCGATGCCCGCCTCGCGGAAGCCCGCCGGGTCGTCGGCGTACGGGTCGAGGCGGCGCGCCACCGCGTCCGGCACCGCCGAGCCCGACAGCTCGACCGTCTTGGCGAGCGTCCGCGGCGTCGTCAACGGCATGAGGCCGGGGATCAGCACGGTGTCGCAGCCGCGCGCGGCCACCCGGTCGCGCAGCCGCAGGAAGTCCTCCGGCTGGAAGAACAGCTGGGCGATCGCGAAGTCCGCCCCGGCCCGCAGCTTGCGCACCAGGTACTCGGTGTCGGAGTCCAGGTCCGCCGACCGCGGGTGGCCGTACGGCGAGGCCGCCACGCCGACGCAGAAGTCGCCCAGCTCGCGGCACAGCCGGACCAGCTCCTCGGCGTAGGTCAGGCCCTCCGGGTGGGCCACCCACTCGCCGTTGGGGTCGCCGGGCGGGTCGCCGCGCACGGCCAGGATGTTGCGCACGCCGACCGCCGCGTACCAGCCGATCACGTTGCGCAGCTCGGCCACCGAGTGGTTGACGAGGGTGAGGTGCGCCATGGGCAGCAGGGTGGTCTCCTGCGCCACGCGCCCGGTGGTGCGGATGGTCCGGTCGCGCGAGGAGCCGCCCGCGCCGTAGGTGATGGACACGAACGCCGGGTCGAAGGCCTCGAGCTCGCGGATCGCGCGCCACAGCACGATCTCCTCGGCCTCGTCGCGCGGGGGGAAGAACTCGACGGAGAACACGGGGGACTTCCCGTGCAGGCGTTCGACCACCGACGTCATGCCACACAGCCTAGAGGTACGTCCGAGGCGTGGGAGACCGCCGTCACCGGATGGGACCAGCCCCCCGGTTGGGCGGCCGGAAGGGCCAGAGGTGACGATAGACGGGTGCCGCCCCACCCGTTGGACCTCGAACTGCCCAAGCACGTCGACGCGGCGCTGGCCGCCTACCTCGCCGACCGCCGGGCCCTGGGTGAGCGCATGGAGGAGAACTTCACCGGCGCCGTCGACGCGCTGGCCGACTTCGTCCTCGGCGGCGGCAAGCGCGTCCGGCCCACCTTCGCGTGGTGGGGCTGGCGCGCCGCGGGCGGCGACCCGGAGGGCGAGCTGGCCGGTGCCGTGCTCACCGCGGTCAGCTCGCTGGAGCTGATCCAGGCGTGCGCGCTGGTGCACGACGACCTGATGGACGCCTCCGAGACCCGTCGGGGCATGCCGACCGTGCACGTCCGGTTCGCCCGCAGGCACCGCGACGAGGGCTGGCTGGGCGAGCCGGAGCGGTTCGGCCTGGCCGCGTCCGTGCTGATCGGCGACGTGGCGCTGGCCTGGGCCGACGACATGCTGTTCGCCGCCGGCCTGCCCACCGACGCCCTCCAGCGGCTCAGCCTGCCGTGGCGGGACATGCGCACCGAGATGCTCGCGGGCCAGTACCTCGACGTGCTCACGCAGGCGCGCGGCGACAGCTCGCCGGACGCGGCGCTGCGCATCGACCGGCTCAAGACCGCCGCGTACACCGTCGAACGGCCGCTGCACATGGGCGCGGCGATCGGCGGGGGGTCGCCGGAACTGGTGGCCGGCCTGCGGTCGTTCGGCCAGGACATCGGGGTGGCGTTCCAGCTGCGCGACGACCTGCTGGGCGTGTTCGGCGACCCGGCGGTGACCGGCAAGCCCGCCGGTGACGACCTGCGCGAGGGCAAGCGGACGCTGCTGGTCGCGCTGGGGATGCGGTTCGGCGCGGACGTGCTGCACGAGGCGCTGGGCAAGCCCGACCTCGACGTGGCCCTGGTGGACGAGGTGCGCGCCCGGCTGCGCGAGGTCGGCGCGGTGGACGCGGTCGAGGAGCGGATCGCCGAGCTGACCGGGTCCGCGCTGCGCGCCCTGGAACGCGCGCCGGTCGCCGAACCCGCCGGGGAGCGGCTGGCGGAGCTGGCGATCAGCGCCACGAAGCGGACCTCCTGACGATGCGCGCGGTCACCGGCCGGACGGACCACGTGGTCGTGGTCGGGGCGGGGCTGGCGGGGCTCTCGGCCGCGCTGCACCTGCTGGGCGCGGGCAGGCGGGTCACGGTGGTGGAGCGCGACGCCGTGCCCGGCGGCCGGGCGGGCAGGCTGGACCTGGGCGGCTACCGGTTCGACACGGGCCCGACCGTGCTGACCATGCCGGAGCTGGTGGACGAGGCGTTCAACGCGGTCGGCGAGTCGCTGGCGGACCGGCTGGACCTGCGGCCCGTGCGGCCCGCCTACCGGGCCCGCTTCGCCGACGGCGGCACGCTGGACGTGCACGCCGACGCCGACGCGATGGAGGCCGAGGTGCGCCGGTTCGCCGGTCCGCGGGAGGCCGCCGGGTACCGGGCGCTGCGCCGCTGGCTGACCGAGCTGTACCGGGTGGAGCGCGACCGGTTCATCGGGGCGAACTTCGACTCGCCGTTCTCCCTGCTCACCCCGCACCTGGCGAAGCTGGCCGCGCTGCGCGGCTTCGGCAGGCTCGGGCCGTCGGTGGCCCGGTTCCTGCGCGACGAGCGGTTGCAGCGGGTGTTCTCCTTCCAGTCGCTGTACGCGGGCGTGCCGCCGCGCAAGGCGCTCGCCGCGTACGCCGTCATCGCCTACATGGACACGGTCGCGGGCGTCCACCACCCGGAGGGCGGGATGCGGGCGCTGCCGGACGCGCTGGCGGCAGCCGCCCGGGACGCCGGGGCGGACCTGCGGTTCCGGACGCCGGTGGCGTGGCTGGAGCGCATCGGCGGCCGGGTCACGGCGGTGCGGACCGCGCACGGCGAGCGCATCGCGTGCGACGCGGTCGTGCTGACCCCGGACCTGCCGGTGTCGTACCGCCTGCTGGGCCACCGCCCGCGCCGGCCGCTGCCGATCACGTGGTCGCCGTCGGCGGTCGTGCTGCACGCGGGCGTGGACCGGACCTGGCCGGAGCTGGCGCACCACACGCTGTTCTTCGGCCGCGAGTGGGACCGGACGTTCGACGAGCTGACCCGGCGCGGCACCCTGATGAGCGATCCGTCGCTGCTGGTCAGCGCCCCTCCGGGGCAGGGGGCGTTCGTCCTGGCGCCCGCGCCGAACCTGCGCGTCGGCCCGATCGACTGGGACCGCGTGGGCCCTGCCTACCGGGACGAGCTGGTCGGCGTGCTGGAGGAGCGGGGGCTGACCGGCTTCGGCGCGGCGATCGAGGTGGAGCGGCTGGTGACGCCGCGGGACTGGGCCGCGATGGGCCTGGCCGCGGGCACCCCGTTCTCGGCCGCGCACACGATCGCGCAGACCGGTCCGTTCCGGCCGCGCAACCTGGTGCTGGACAACGCGGTGCTGGCGGGCTGCGGCACCACGCCGGGCGTCGGCGTGCCGCCGGTGCTGATCTCGGGCAGGCTGGCCGCGCAGCGGATCACCGGCCAGGCGGGCGCCCGGTCACGACGACCGGTGACCGCCCGGCGGGAGCACCTCCCCCGCTGACGCGGCACCCGCCGCGGGAGCACGACGTCCGGACGACCCCCGGCTGGGAGCCGCCCGGACGTGTCGGTCGTCTCGGGGTGGGTGCGTCAGAACCCCAGGGCCTGCGCCCGGCGCTTCACCTCGCGGCCGCGGTCGCCGCGCAGCGCCTCGATGGGCGTGCCGGGCAGGGTCTCGTCCTCGGTGAACAGCCACCGGAGGATCTCTTCGGTCGAGAAGCCGGAGTCGCGCAGCACCGTGATGGTGCCGGGCAGCCCCTTCACCACGCCTCCGGCGGCGAGGAACTGGGCGGGGACGACGAGGACACCGTCACGGCGCTCGGCGAGCAGCTGACCGTCGCGCAGCAACTGGTGGACTCGGTTGATCGGCAGGTCGAGACGCTCGGCGACCTCGGGGAGGGACAGGACCTCCAGGTCGGGAGCCAGCACATCCGCAGCGGCAGGAATCGCACTCACGTGCGTCACGATGCCACAACGACGTGGACGATGCCCTGCGCCAACCGGGTGGTGGCGGTACACCCGCGGGTCGGCTTGCGGACACCCCCTGTTCCCACCGACTTTGACGCGGATCCCACACGCGCGCGTGGGATGCTCCAGCGCACAGCATCGGTCGGCACCACCCACCGTACGATCCACGGCTGTGGAAAGGTCGGCGACGAACGTGATCGGCGGGCTGCTCGAACAACGCTACCGGGTAGGCGCCCTGGTCGCGCGCGGCGGCATGTCCACCGTGTACCGCGGTGTGGACACCCGCCTGGAGCGGACCGTCGCCATCAAGGTCATGGACCCCCGGTTCTCCGCCGACCCGCAGTTCGTCGCGCGGTTCGAGCGGGAGGCGCGCTCGGCGGCGAAGCTGCACCACCCGGGCGTGGTCCAGGTGCACGACCAGGGCGTGGACGAGGACCGCGTCTACCTGGTCATGGAGCTGGTCGAGGGCGGCACGCTGCGCGACCTGCTCAACGCGCGCGGCAAGCTGGACGTGCCGCTGGCGCTGACGGTCCTGGAGAAGGTCCTGTCCCCGCTGGCCGCCGCGCACCGCGCCGACCTCGTGCACCGGGACGTGAAGCCGGAGAACGTGCTCATCGGGCGCGGCGGCGCGGTGAAGGTCGCCGACTTCGGCCTGGTCCGCGCGGTCTCCACGGCCGGGGTGACCAGCGACAGCGTGATCCTGGGCACGGTGGCCTACCTGTCGCCCGAGCAGGTGACGACGGGCACGACGGACGCGCGCAGCGACGTCTACTCGGCGGGCGTGCTGCTGTACGAGATGCTGACCGGCGCGCCGCCCTACGTGGGCGACAACGCGATCTCGGTGGCCTACCGGCACGTGAACGACGACGTGCCGCCGGTGCCGGGCGTGCCCGCCGAGGTCGCCGAGCTGGTGCGCCGGGCCACCCGCAAGGAGCCGTTCCTGCGGCCCGCGGACGCCGAGTCGTTCCTGTCCGAGGTGGAGACGGCGAGGGCGAAGCTCGGCATCGCCACCGTGGACGTGCCGGTGCCCGCCCCGGCGGCCCCCGCCGAGGAGGCCACGGAGCACGTGCCGGCGCCGGTGGGCCCGGCCGAGCAGACCGTGCGCGTCGAGCCGGTGCGGGTGGGCGCGGGAGCGCCGTTCGCCGAGCCGACCGTGCCGGTGCACCGGCCGAACCCGCTGGTGCCCCCGGTGAGCGGCCCGCAGGGCACGAGGGCGATCCCGCGCGCCGAGCTGCTCGCGCCGCCGGAGCCGAAGCCGGTCGGCCCGCAGGCGCAGCCGGTCCGCGCGCGCCCCAAGCGACCGCCGAAGAAGAAGACGCCCGAGCAGCTGTACGAGGAGATGCGGGCGCGCAGCAAGCGGCAGTTCATCACGTGGATCAGCGTCGTGGGCGTGGTCGCGCTCATCGTCGGCGCGGTCAGCTGGTGGCTGGTCGTCGGCCGGGTCACCACCGTGCCGGACATCGTCGGCCAGGACGAGACCGCGGCGACCGCGATGCTGGACGACGCGTCGCTGAAGAAGACGGTGCGGCGGGAGAACAGCGACACCGCGCCCAGCGGCCAGGTGATCAGCACCGACCCGCCCGCCGGGACGAAGGCCAACCAGGGCGACCTGGTGCGGCTCGTGGTGTCCGCGGGCAAGCCGGTCGTGCCGCAGGTCAACGCCGGTGTCGAGGTCGCCGACGCCGAGCGCGAGATCACGTCGGTGGGGCTGAAGCCGCAGCTCAACCCCGCCGAAGACGCGTTCAGCGACCGCGTGCCCAAGGGCAAGGTGGTGACGCTGAAGCCCGCGCCGGGCACGCCGGTGCCGATCGGCTCGGCGGTGACGGTCGTGCTCAGCAAGGGCTCGCAGCCCAAGCCGGTGCCCAGCGTCACGGGCAAGTCGAAGGACGAGGCGTTCGCCGAGCTGAGCGCGGCCGGGTTCGACCCGGTCGAGGGGCCGACCGAGTTCAACGACAAGGTCCCGGGTGGCAAGGTCGTCCGCACCGACCCGCCGGCGGGCACGAACATGCCGCCCACGAACCGCCAGGTGACCGTCATCGTGTCGGCCGACTCGGTGGTCGTGCCGCAGGTCGAGGGCAAGACGGTCAAGGAAGCGAAGAAGATCCTGGAGGACGCGGGCCTCAAGGTCGACGTCCAGTTCAACGGCCGCGACCGCGCCCGCGTGGTGAACCAGTCCGTGCGGGCCGGTGAGCGCGTGCCGAAGAACACCAAGATCACGATCATCGGGGTGTGAGACGGCGGTGGCCCCCGACCCCGGTCGGGGTCGGGGGCCACCGCCGAACCCGAGGGGTCTAGCTGCGCAGCATCTCCGCGACCAGGAACGCCAGCTCCAGCGACTGCTGGGTGTTCAGCCGCGGGTCGCAGGCGGTCTCGTAGCGGCCCGCGAGGTCGAGGTCGGAGATCTCCTGGGCGCCGCCCAGGCACTCGGTGACGTCCTCGCCGGTCAGCTCGATGTGGATGCCGCCCGGGTGGGTGCCCAGCCGCCGGTGCACCTCGAAGAAGCCCTGCACCTCGTCCACGATCCGGTCGAAGTGCCGGGTCTTGTAGCCGGTGGACGACTCGTGCGTGTTGCCGTGCATCGGGTCGCACTGCCAGATGACCTGGTGGCCGGAGGCGGTGACCTTCTCCACGATCGACGGCAGCACGTCGCGCACCTTGCCGTTGCCCATGCGGCTGATCAGCGTCAACCGGCCGGGCTGGTTGTGCGGGTCGAGCCGCTCGACGTACTCGACGGCCATCTCCGGCGTGGTCGACGGGCCGATCTTCAACCCGATCGGGTTGGCCAGCAGCTCGGCGAACGCGATGTGGGCGCCGTCGAGCTGCCTGGTCCGCTCGCCGATCCACAGGAAGTGCGACGACAGGTCGTACAGCCGGGGCTGCTCGCCGTTCGTGTCCAGCCGCAGCAGCGCCCGCTCGTAGTCCAGCAGCAGCGCCTCGTGCGAGGCGAAGATCTCGGTGCTGTGCAGCGAGGCGTCGTTCACGCCGCACGCCGACATGAACCGCAGGCCCCGGTCGATCTCGCCGGCCAGCGCCTCGTACCGCTCGCCGGCGGGCGACTGGCGGACGAAGTCCTTGTTCCAGTCGTGCAGCCGGTGCAGGTCGGCCATGCCCGCGGTGGTCATCGCGCGCAGCAGGTTCATCGCCGCGCCCGCGTTGGCGTAGGCGCGGATCATCCGCGACGGGTCCGGCACGCGCGCCTCGGGCGTGGCGACCAGCGAGTTCACGATGTCGCCGCGGTAGGACGGCAGGCCGAGCGCGTCGATGCCCGACGAGCGCGGCTTGGCGTACTGGCCGGCGATGCGGCCGATCTTCACGACCGGCAGGCTCGCGCCGTAGGTGAGCACGACGGCCATCTGGAGCAGGGTCCGGACGTTCGCGCGGATGTGCGGCTCGGTGTTGTCCGCGAAGGTCTCCGCGCAGTCGCCGCCCTGCAGCAGGAACGCCTCGCCGCGGGCGACCTCGGCCAGGTTGTCGCGCAGCCGGTCGATCTCGGCCGGCACGGTGATCGGCGGCACGCTCTCCAGCACGGCGCGCACGCGGCGCACCTGCTCGGCGTCCGGCCACTCCGGCTGCTGGGCAGCGGGCCTGCCGAGCGCGGCGTCCAACCGGTCGCGCAGCTCGGGTGGGAGGGGCGGAAGCTCGGGAAGCGTGTCCACGGGCACGTCCACGGTCCAGTTCACACGTTAAAGATAGCCGTCCACACTGCAAGACGGACGCGGGTCCGACCTGTGCATTATGTGGACCATGCCCGACACCCGATTGGATGACGACACGACGGCCAGGCTGCTGTCGACCGCGGTGGGGAACGTGCGGCGGGACTACCCCGCGCACTGGTCGCACGTCGTCACCGGTGACGCCGACCTCGTGCCGCTGCGCGTGCTGCACCCGATCTTCGCCGGGTCGTTCGACTGGCACTCGTGCGTGCACCAGACGTGGCTGGCGGTCCGGCTGCTGCGCGTGCGGCCCGGGGTGGCGGGCGCGGACGAGGCCCACCGGGTGCTCGACTCGCTGATCACCGAGGAGAACGCCCGCACCGAGGCGGCGTTCTTCGACGGGCCCGGCGGCGGGTTCTGGGAGCGCCCGTACGGCTGGGCGTGGCTGCTGGTGCTCGACGCGGAGCTGCGCACGTGGGGCTCGCCGTGGGCGGAGGCGCTGCGGCCGTTGAGCGCGGCCCTGCGTGACAGGTACCTCACCAGGGTGACGGCGGCACGGCTGCCGGTGCGCACCGGCACGCACGGCAACACGGCGTTCGCCACCGGGCTGGTGCTCGACGCGGCACGCGCGGTCGGCGACGAGGAGCTGGCGTCGGCGTGCGTCGAAGCGGCGCTGCGGTGGCACCGGGAGGACGCCGGGTACGGCGGGTTCGAGCCGGACGCGGCCGACTTCCTCTCACCGGCCCTGACCGAGGCCGACCTGGTGCGGCGGGTGCTGCCGGCCGACCGGTTCACCGAGTGGTTCGAGGCGTTCCTGCCGCACCTGGAGGACGCGCGCTGGAAGGTGCTGCGCGAGCCCGTGCCCGTGGACGACCCGGCCGACGCCCACGGCTCCCACCTGATCGGCCTGGCGCTGTCGCGGGCGTGGCAGTGGCGCTCGGTCGCCGACGCGCTGCCCGCGGGCCACCGGTACGCCGACCTGGCCCGCGCGGCGGCCGAGGAGCACCGCGAGGCGGGGCTGCGGTACGTGTTCGGGCACGGCTACTACGCCGAGCACTGGCTGGGCACGTTCGCCGCCTACCTGCACCTCGACGCCTTCACCGACCGCTGACGGACCCGTCGGGGGCCGTTCGGACGACGAGCCCCCGGCGTCACGGGGGCGCCGGGGGCCCGTCGGGTCGGTCGGGTGCGCCGACCGGGAGTCGATCAGCCGAAGAAGACCTCGGCCTCCTGGTAGCGCTCCAGCGGGACCGTCTTCAGCTCCGCCGTCGCCTCGGACAGCTTCACCCGGACGATGTCCGTGCCGCGCAGCGCGACCATGACGCCGAAGTCGCCCTCGGCGACCGCGTCCACGGCGTGCAGGCCGAACCGGGTGGCGAGCACGCGGTCGTAGGCGGTGGGGATGCCGCCGCGCTGGACGTGGCCCAGCACGACCGCGCGGGACTCCTTGCCGGTCCGCTCGGCGATCTCCTCGGCCAGCCAGGTGCCGATGCCGCCCAGCCGGACGTGGCCGAACGCGTCCTTCTCACCGGAGTGCAGCACCTCGGCGCCGCCCTCGGGCATCGCGCCCTCGGCGACCACGATGATCGGCGCGAACTGGCGCTCGAAGCGCCGCTCGACCCACTCGACCACCTTGTCGACGCTGAACTGGCGCTCGGGCACCAGGATCACGTTCGCGCCGCCGGCCAGGCCCGAGTGCAGCGCGATCCAGCCCGCGTGGCGGCCCATGACCTCGACCACGAGCGCCCGGTGGTGCGACTCGGCCGTCGTGCGCAGCCGGTCGATCGCCTCGGTGGCGATGTGCACGGCGGTGTCGAAGCCGAACGTGTAGTCGGTCGCGCCCAGGTCGTTGTCGATGGTCTTCGGCACGCCCACGACGCCGATGCCGTCGTCGGTCAGCCGCTTGGCGACGCCCAGCGTGTCCTCGCCACCGATGGCGATCAGCGCGTCGACCTTGTTCGCCGCGAGGGTCTCGCGGATGCGGTCGACCCCGCCGTCGATCTTGTACGGGTTGGTGCGCGACGAGCCGAGGATGGTGCCGCCCCTGGTGAGGATGTCCTCGACGTCATCGAGCCCGATCGGCTTGGTCAGGTTCTCGACCGGCCCCTGCCACCCGTTCCGGAAGCCCACGATCTCCCAGCCGTGTGCCTCGATGCCCTTGCGGACCACACCGCGGATGACCGCGTTGAGGCCGGGGCAGTCGCCACCGCCGGTGAGCACACCAATGCGCATTTGCTTAGCCAATCTCTTCTCGTGGCGTTGGTCACCCAAGCCTGACACGCGCTGGATCGGTGCAGCAAGCGAGGGTCCCACTTATCGGACCGCGAATCCCCTCCGCTGCCGCTCGTCCTCGATCACCTTCCAGCGCGCGAGGTTGTGCCGTGCGTCGGCCAGCGCGTCGTGGGCGTCCGCGGGCGCCTGCGGCAGGCGCGGCTTGCCCACGTCCTCCCAGCGTTGCCGCAGGTCGCGGGTGAACCGGGGCAGGCAGCGCGGCAGCGCGGGCATCGGACCCCACAGCTGCGCGAGCGCCACGTGGTCGTAGGCGGCGAACCACGCCCACAGCTCGATGTCGTCCCGGTTGGCCTTGGGGCCGCCGAGGAAGTCGAGCAGGTCGGCGCGGATGCGCTCCCGGCTGCGCCAGGCCCGGTCGGCGGGCGGCGGCAGCTGGTTCAGCACGTTCGCGCGCACCCAGGGGCCCGCCTTGGCCGGGTCGAACTCGGTGGACACGGCGTAGAACTCGCGGCCTTCCTCGTCGACCACGCCGATGGAGACGAGGTCGATCGTGTCCCCGTCCTCGATGAACTCACAGTCGTAGAAGAACCGCACCCCACCAGCCTAGGGGTGCCGATCAGCCGGCCTTCGCCTCGGGCAGCCGATCGACGCCGTCGGCCCGCTTGCGCTCGTCCTGGCCCTCCTTGGCCTTGGCCGCGTACACGTCGACGTACTCCTGGCCGGACAGCTCCATCAGGGCGTACATGATCTCGTCCGTGATGGACCGCAGCACGAACCGGTCGCCGGACAGGCCCTCGTAGCGGGAGAAGTCCAGCGGCTTGCCGATCTTGATCCGGATCGGGTACGGCCGCCACATCTTCGAGCCGATGGGGTTGGCCTTGTCGGTGCCGAACATCGCGACCGGGATGACCGGCGCGCCGGACTCCAGCGCGATCCACGCCACGCCGACCTTGCCCTTGTAGAGGCGGCCGTCGGGCGACCGGGTGCCCTCGGGGTAGATGCCGAGCAGCTTGCCCTCGCGCACGATCCGCACGCCGGTGTCGAGCGCGCCCTGGGCGGCCGACGCGCTGGACCGGTCGATCGGGACCTGGCCGACGCCGGAGAAGAACCAGCGCTGGAACGCGCCCTTGAGGCCCTTGCCGGTGAAGTACTCGATCTTCGCCGGGAACGTGACCCGGCGTGACAGCTTCAGCGGGAGGAAGAAGGAGTCGGAGACCGCGAGGTGGTTGCTCGCCAGGATGGCGCCGCCCTCCTTGGGGATGTTCTCCGCGCCCTCGATGATCCGGGGTCGGAAGAACAGCTTCAGGAGCGGCCCGAGAAAGATGTGTTTCATCAACCAGTAGAGCACCGCTGGGAGCGCCTCCTCGACGTGCTTGATCCCCGACGCCAGCCTACGGAGCGGATGGCGCAACACACAACGAAGACCCGGCGGGACGCGGTACGGTCCCAAGGTCCACCGGCTGCCGTAATCCGCAACACAGCGGCCCCGTGGGACGATGGACCCGGCAGGAGATCGCCTTCACGACCCGGAGGGCTGGAGCACGCCCATGAACTCCCGACGCGACTCGACCGACGGCCCGGAGGACGTGGACGCGGCCTTCGCCGAGATCGTGGCGGGCCTGGAACGCGAGGGCGTGGGCAGGCAGGCCCTGTCCGACGACGTGGAGCCGGACGAGGGCGACGAGGCGGAGCCCGCGCGCCCCGGGCGCCCGGAGGGCCAGCCGGCCGTGGCGACGGCGGACGACGACCCCGACGCGTACCCGGACCCGGACGACCCGGACGACCACTACGTGCCGCCGGAGCCGCCGCCGCTGCCCGCGTTGCGGCCGGGGACCATCGCGGCGCTGGTGGTGATCCTGCTGGGGGTCGTGCTGCTGCTGTTCCCGGGCCTGTTCGGCCTGACGGGCGCGATCGGCACCCCGTTGGCCCTGGTCGTGATGTGCTCGGGCGCGGGCTGGCTGATCCTGCGCATGCGCAACACCCCACCCCCCGACTCGGGCTGGGACGACGGCGCCGTCCTCTGACCGCGAGAGTCCTACGTTCAGGTCTCGTGAGTCGTACCTCCAGCCCGCGTGAGTCCTACGTTCAGGCGGCGAGAGTCCTACGTTCGGGACCCCCGAGTTCAACGCTCGGGCCGACCGGCCGGTATGTCGAGTGTTGAACTCGGGTGCTCTGGACGTAGGACTCTCGCGACTTGAACGTACGACTCACGCGACTTGGACGTTGGACTCTCGCGGGCTGAGCGTTGGACTCTCGGGTCAGCGGCCCGTGGTGATGCGGATGGTGTAGCCCTCGGGGTCGCGGGTCATGGTCACGTCGCGGCACGTGCGGTGGGTCAGCCACAGGCCCACGCCGGCGGTCGCGGTGCGGTCGGTCGGGACCAGGCCCGCAGTCGGCGAGGTCGGGCCCTCCCCCCGGTCCGTCACGGCCACCAGCACGCGCGACGGCCCCGCCCACGCCCGCAGCCGAACGGGCGGCACCCCGTGCGCCTGCGCGTTGGTCACGGCCTCGCTCGCCGCGTACACGATGTCGTCCACCTCGTCACGGCTCAGCGGCACGCCGGCGCACGCACCGGCCACCGCGCGCCTGGCCTCGGCGGGCGTCGGGTCGGTCAGCTCCACCACCGGCCGCCCCGCCTCGAACGCCGTCGGCCCGGCGCTCGGCAACGCCCACGTCGACCGGTACCGCGGGTTCGGCAGGTGCGACCCGTCCGCACCGGCCACGCGCGGGTGGGTCCGCACCACGTCCGCCAGCACGCGCGCCGGCGTCACCCGCAGGTCGTACGGGCACAGCCCCCACACCGGGAACTCGTCGAACACCTGGTTCACGGCCGCCTCGTACCGCGACCACCAGTCCCACGACGCGCCGACGCCGGGGTGCGGCACGTCCCCCACCACCCGGACCTGCGGCGCGCCCGCGTACCCGGCGAACAGCTTGCGGTACGCCACGATCGCCTCGGTCGGCCGGTCGTACTGCCCCGCCCCGGGCAGGAACACCACCCCGCGCGGGTCGGCGATCGCCTCCCGGACCAGCCGCTCGTTGGCCGGGCGGCACGCCACCACCACCGGCTCGCACGCCGCCACGCCCTCGTCCACGAACGGGACCACCACGCGCCGGTAGTCCTCGTCGCCGCCGCAGAACGCGACCTCGTGGAAGTAGCCGACGTGCCCGCGCGCCGCACCCGACCTCATCGGCCCACCGCGGGTGAGGTGCGGGGCTCGCGGACGTGGTGGTCGCGCGGTCCCCGGTCGCCGGTGGTCCGCATCCCGCGATGCTACGCGGCCCGCGCGGTCACCGGTGCCGGCCGTTGCGCGCTGCGCCGGCCGCCACCTCCCGCGCGAGCGTGGCGACCCCGACGATCCCGGCGTCGTCGCCGAGCTGAGCGGTCCGGATGCGGGCCAGCGGCCGGTGCCCCGCGCCGGTCACGACGGCCGCGTACCGCTCCCGGGCGTCGTCCAGGAACAGCGGCGCGGACTCCGACACGCCTCCGCCGATCACCACGACCTCGGGGTCGTACACGTCGGCGACCAGCGCCAACCCGTCCCCCAGCCACCGGGCCAGGTCCGCCATCGCGCGCTGCGCCAACGGGTCGCCGTCACGCGCCGCGCCGGCCACCCGACGGCCCGTGACCGCGCGAGCGTCACCCACCGCCTCCCGGGCCAGCACGGTCGACTCGCCGGGGTGGCGGGCCAGCAGCTCGACCGCCGTCGTGCTCAACGCCGTGCCGCTGCAGTACCGCTCCCAGCAGCCGTTCTTGCCGCACGGGCACGGCCGCCCGTCGGGCACGAGGCGCAGGTGGCCCAGTTCCGGCGCGACGCCGTGCGCGCCGCGGAACACGTGCCCGTCGACCAGCAGCGCGCCGCCGATGCCGGTGCCGAGCGCGACCAGCGCGGCGACCCGCGCTCCGCGGGCCGCGCCGAACCGGTGCTCGGCGAGGGCGGCGGCGTTGGCGTCGTGCTCCAGCACCACGGGCATGCCGACGCGCCGCGAGATCCGGTCGGCCACCGGCGCCCGACGCCACGCCAGGTGCGGCGCGAACCGCACGGTGCGCCGGTCGGAGGCCACGAACCCGGCCACGGCGAGGCCGACGCCCGCGACCGGGTGCCGGGCCGCCAGCTCCGCGACGGCCGTGCCGATGGCCTCCTCCAGCGCCTCCTCACCGCTGGGCGTGGCCGCGCGGGCGGTGTCGAGCACCGCGCCGTCGCCGTCGACCACACCCGCGCGCACGCTCGTCCCGCCGACGTCGACGCCGACGGTCAGCACTGCGATCCCTGGCCGCGCCGCACCACCGGGATGTGCTGGACGCGCGGCTTCCCGGCCTCCGGCGACTCCTCCGGCGCGGCGGGCTCGGGCCGCGCGGGCTCGGCCAGCGCCGCCCGCAGCACGGCGATCAGCCCGGTCAGGTGCTCGGCGGCCTTGGCGGCCAGCTCGGACCGGTCGCCGCGGGCCAGCGCCACCGCGTTGCACAACGGGCACCAGCCGCACGTCCGGGTGTCGTGCTCGCCCTCGGCGGCCACCCGGTGCAGCCACGGCTGCGCGCGCTCGGCGGCGACGTCGAGCAGCAGGCGCAGTTCTTCGGCGAGCTTGGCGTCCACGTGCCTCACCGCATCCACAGGTCGGGGTCGGGTGCGAACCGCACGGCCAACCCGGTGTCGTCCAGCTCCGCGCCGGTCACCAGGCAGCGCTTGAGCAGCGACGGCAGCGCGACGAGCCGCCGCCTGCCGTCCACGGTGACGGCCAGGTCGTCACCCACGCGGGCGAGGTCGAGCGAGGAGTCGCCCAGGGGCAGCGCGATGCGCAGCGTGTACTCCTGCTCGCCGGTCCGCTCGACCGAGAGCAGCGGCTCGTCGGCGGTGGCGCCGTCGAGCGGGTCGCGTCCCCGGTAGAGGCCCTCGGCCACGTCGAGCAGCGCGGCGGCGCCGACCGGTTCGGCGGCGCGGTGCTCCACGGTGGACACCGGCCCGAGGTCGGCCAGCTCGGCGAGCACCGCGTCCTGCTCGGCGCGGCGGGTGCGCAGCCACTCGGCGGCCGGGCCGCGGCTGTCGCCGGGGTGCGGCACCACCCGGTTGGCCACCACGCCGTCGACGCGGATGCCCTGCAGCGCCAGCGCCGTCACGGTCCGCCGGGTCTCCGCCGCGACCACCCGTTCGGGGGTCAGCACGAGCCGGACGCCGGTCGCGGGCGAGGTCAGCAGGGAGCGCAGCTGCTCCAGGTCTTCGGCCAGCCGGCCCAGGGCGTCGGCGGTGGCGTCCCACCTCTCCACCGACGAGCTGCCCGCGACGCCGGCCAGCAGGCCGCGCACGACGCGGCGGTGGGTGGGGAAGAGCCGCTCCAGGTAGGACGCGAACGCCTCGGGCAGCGCCAGCAGGCGCAGCGTCTCGGCGGTCGGTCCGCAGTCGACGACCACGACGTCCCACGGCCCGGTGCGGGCCAGCCGCTGGACCTCCGACAGCGCGAGCAGCTCCTCGACGCCGGGCAGGACGGTCAGCTCCTCGGCGGCCAGCTCGTCCACGCCCGCGCCCGCGAGCACGGTCCGCAGGTGCCCGCGCAGGTCGCGCCACGCGTGGTCGACCAGCGCGCGGGGGTCGATCTGGGCCGCGTGCAGCACGCCGTCGACCTCGGTGACGTGCGCGGACAGCGGCACGCCGAGCGCGTCGCCCAGCGAGTGCGCGGGGTCGGTGGACACGACCAGCGCCTTGCGGCCCCCCGCGGCGAGCGCGGTGGCCGTGGCGGCGGCCAGGGTCGTCTTGCCGACCCCGCCCTTCCCGGTGAACAGCAGCAGGCGGGCGCTCATCCCGCGTCGTCCACCCGGTTTTCCACCCGGCGCTTGAGCTCCTTGAGCGCGGTGTCCATGATCATCTTCTCGGCCTTGCGCCGGAACAGGCCGATCATCGGCACGACCAGCTGCACCGACAGGGTGTAGGTGACCTCGGTCGAGCCGCCCTTGGGCGCCAGCGCGTAGCTGCCCTCCTGCGACTTCTGCATCTGCCCCTTGACCAGGTGCCACGAGATGCGGCTCGGCGACCACTCGTCGTAGGCGAGCACGTACTCGTCCTTGATCGGGCCCTGGTCGATGTTGAACCTGACCTGGGCCGCGCGGCCGTCCGCCCCGGTCTCCAGCACCTCGGCGCGCTTCACCCCGTTGGCCCACTCGGGGTAGGCGTCGAAGTCGGCGATGACGGCCGCGATCTCCTCGGGCGTCGCGTCGATGACGATGGACTGGGTGGACTCGTCGGCCATGCCCGGCAGGCTACCCGGTGGTTCGGTTCACCAACGCAGCACGTGGGGCGTGCCGGTGCGCTGGAAGTGGCCGACGTTGACGCACTCGGTCCAGCCGACCCGCACCCGCCGCGCCATCGGCTGGTGCACGTGCCCGAACACCGACCACCGGGGCCGGTCGCGCTCGATCACCTTCAGCAACGACGTCGAGCCCAGCTCGGGCCGGCGCGCCACGACGTCGTAGGTCAGCTCGGCCACCGCCGGCGGCACGTGCGTGCACAGCACGTCGACCTCGCCCAGCCCGGCCAGGGCCGCGCCGAACTCCTCCTCCGTGCGCAGGTAGGGCCGCCACGGGCCGCGCCGGTTGGGCACGAAGCCGGGGTGCAGCACCGCGCCGCCCGCGAACCCGAACCGCAGCCCGCCGATCTCGGCCACCTGCCCGTCCAGCACGTGCACGCCGTCGCGGGCGAACAGCGGCCACAGCTCGGGGCTGTCCACGTTGCCGGGTGTGGCGTAGGTCGGCGCGCTCATCACCGAGAACAGCGCGGTGTACTGCTCCATGACCGCCTCTTGGACGACGGCCGCCGCGTTGTCCAGGCCGTCCCACAGCGACCGCATGTAGCGGACGGTCTCGGCGCCGAACCGGCCACGCCGCAGGCGCGCGAACACCTCGACCTTCTCCGCGCCGAACACCCGGCCGAGGATGCCCTTGCCGTGGTCGTAGTAGTCGACGAAGTCGACCAGGTCGCCGAGCACGACCAGCGCGTCGGCCCCGTCGCCGGCTCGGGCGAGGGCCTCCGCGTTGCCGTGGACATCCGAGACGACGTGAACCCGCACGAGACCCAAATCTACGGCAGCGCGGGCGCCACACCAGGGGGCCTGCCGCCCTCCAAGATCGATTTGAGGCCGAGTGACACGTGCTTGGCGGCCAACTGGCGGCGGCGCACCTCGCGGCGTATCCGCTTGTCGGACGCACCGCCGGGAAAGTCGGCACGCAGGAAGTAATGCAGCAGGGTGCCGTCCAGGACCGGCTCCAGCCACACCTCCATCGTTCCGACCAGCGCGCCGGCGACCGTCCAGCGCAACCCCTCGGTCCCCCGATCGGCGTAGACGTCGAGGGTAAGGTCGGGCCAGAAGCGCGCCCACGCGGCGGGCGGGGCGAAGGCGGCGGCGACCACGTCGGGCGGCACCGCGAGGAACGTCTCGTCCACGACGTCGACACTGGGCACGGGTCCGAAGAGTGCCACGACACGGTTACGGAAACACCGCCCGGCCTGGTGTATCGCCGGAATCACAGGCTAAGTTTCCCCACCGGTAACAAACAACGTCCGGAGGTCGACGTGCGCGAGTTCAGCGTCCCCGCCACCGCCACTGTGGCTCCCGAGGAGAACCTCACCGACATGGTGTGGGCGAACGCGGAGCGCTTCGGCAACGCCGTCAGCTTCCGCCGCCGCGTCGACGGGACGTGGGTCGACGTGACCGCCCGCGACTTCGCCGCGCAGGTCCTCGCCGTCGCCAAGGGGCTGATCGCGGCCGGGCTGGAACCGGGCGAGCGGGTGGGCCTGATGTCCAAGACCCGCTACGAGTGGACGCTGCTCGACTTCGCGATCTGGCACGCGGGCGGGGTCGTGGTCCCGATCTACGAGACCTCGTCGGCCGAGCAGGTGGAGTGGATCCTGTCCGACTCCTCGGCCAAGGCCGTGTTCGTGGAGACGGCCGGGCACCGCGCCGCGGTCGACTCGGTCGTGGCGGGCCTGCCCGAGGTGCGGCACGTGTGGCAGGTCGACGGCCCGTCCGGCGACGCGGCCGGCGCGATCGACGAGCTGACCGCGCTCGGCGCGTCGGTGTCCGACCAGGACGCGCGGGCCCGGCGCAAGGTCGTCGGCGCGGACGACACCGCCACGATCGTCTACACCTCCGGCACGACCGGCCGCCCCAAGGGCTGCGAGCTGACCCATCGCAACCTGCTGTCCGAGGTGCGGGGCGGGATCACCGCGTTCCCGCAGCTCATGCAGGCCGGCAACTCCCTGCTGGTGTTCCTGCCGCTGGCGCACATCCTGGCCCGCGCCCTGGCGGTGTGCGGCGTCTACACGCGGGTCACCATGGGCCACACCGCCGACGTGAAGAACCTGGTGGACGACCTGCAGTCGTTCCGGCCCACGTTCGTCGTCGCCGTGCCGCGGGTGTTCGAGAAGGTCTACAACGGCGCGAAGCAGAAGGCGCACGCGGCGGGCAAGGGCAAGATCTTCGACGCCGCCGAGGCGACCGCGGTGGCCTACAGCCAGGCGCTGGACACCGGCAACGTCCCGCTCGGCCTCAAGCTCAAGCACGCGCTGTTCGGCAAGCTCGTCTACAGCAAGCTCCAGGCGGCGCTCGGCGGCCGGTGCTCCAACGCGGTGTCGGGCGGCGCGCCGCTGGGCGAGCGGCTGGCCCACTTCTTCCGCGGCATCGGCGTGCCGGTGCTGGAGGGCTACGGCCTGACCGAGACCAGCGCGGCGGCGTGCGTGAACACCGCGGCGGCGTTCCGGGTCGGCACGGTGGGTCGCCCGGTGATCGGCACGTCGGTCCGCATCGCGGAGGACGGCGAGATCCTGATCAAGGGCGACGTGGTGTTCCGCAGCTACTGGAACAACGAGAAGGCCACGGCGGAGGCGCTGGAGGACGGCTGGTTCCACACCGGCGACCTCGGCGAGCTGGACTCCGACGGCTTCCTCAGGATCACCGGCCGCAAGAAGGAGATCATCGTCACGGCGGGCGGCAAGAACGTCTCCCCGGCCGTCCTGGAGGACCGCCTGCGCGCCCACCCGCTGATCAGCCAGTGCATGGTCGTCGGCGACGCGCAGCCGTTCATCGGCGCGCTGATCACCATCGACCCGGAGTTCTTCCCCGCCTGGAAGGAGCGCAACGACAAGCCGGCGTCCGCGACCGTGGCCGACCTGGTGGAGGACGAGACGCTGCGCGCCGAGATCCAGGCCGCGGTGGACGAGGCCAACCAGGCCGTGTCGAAGGCCGAGGCGATCAAGAAGTTCCGCATCCTGCCGGTGGACTTCACCGAGGCGGGCGGCGAGATGACGCCGAGCCTGAAGCTGCGCCGCGCCGTGGTCGCCTCGACCTACAAGCGGGACATCGAGGCGATCTACGCGGGCTGACCGCGGCCCGGGCCGGAAACAGACGGGTGGCCCGCACCGAAGTGCGGGCCACCCGACCCCCAGTGATCGCGTATCCGCTGACGCGGACCCGAGGAGTTCTGTTGTCCCGGTCCCCCAACCGGGACGCTTCACAGAGTGCCGCAGCGCGCTGTCGTATCGCTGACGCGGCGATGACTCCTGCCGTCAGCGCCCGTCTTAGGCTGTGCCACGGGGAGGCGGAACGAGGGGACGCGAACGGATGGGAGCTGGGCCGTGGTTCGGCCTTCTCGGCCCGCTCGAAGTGCGCATCCAGGGTCGACCGGTGCCCGTCCGGGCGGGCAAGCACCGGGCGCTGCTGGCTGCCCTGGCGCTGCGCGCGGGCCGGGTCGTCCCGATCAACGAGCTGGTCTCGGTGCTGTGGGGAGGCGATCCGCCGGCGCGCACCCGCGGCACGTTGCAGACCTACGTCATGCGGCTGCGGCAGCTGCTGGGCGACCCGTCGCTGATCCGGACCACTTCGGACGGGTACCGGCTGGTCGTGCCGCCGGAGCAGGTGGACGCGCACCGGTTCGCCACGACGGCGGGCCTCGCGCGGCAGGCGGCCCAGTCCGGGCACCTGGCCGACGCCGCCGAGCTGTACTCCCGGGCGCTGGGCCTGTGGCGGGGCCCGGCCCTGTCGGACGTGCCGTCGGCGGCGCTGCGCGACGACGAGGTGCCGCGGCTGGCCGAGCGGCTGCTGGTCGTGCACGAGGAGCGCAACGACGTCGAGCTGGCGCTGGGCAACCACGAGCGGCTGGTGCCCGTGCTGCGGTCGTTGACCACGGACCACCCGCTGCGCGAGCGGTTCTGGGCGCAGCTGATGGTGGCGTTGTACCGGGGCAGCAGGCAGGCGGAGGCGCTGGCGGCGTTCCGGCGGGTGGACCGGCTGCTGGGCGAGCAGCTCGGCATCGAGCCCGGTGCGGCGCTGCGCGAGCTGCACCAGGCGATCCTGGTCGGCGACCCGAGCCTGGCCGCGCCGGCGGAGCGGGCCGACCCGGACGTGCCGGACCAGCTGCCGCCGGACGTGCCGGGGTTCGTGGGGCGGGAGGAGCCGGTCGAGCGGATCTCGCGGCTGATCGCGCCGGACGGCCCGCGCACCGCGGTGCCGATCGTGGCGCTGACCGGCGTGCCCGGGGTGGGCAAGACGGCGCTGGCGGTGCACGTGGCGCACCGGCTGCGCGACCGGTTCCCGGACGGCCGGCTGTACGTGGACCTGCGGGGGTACGCGTCCGGTCCGGCCACGCCGGTGGTGGAGGTGCTGACCCGGTTCCTGCGGGCGCTGGGCGTGCCGCCGGAGCAGATCCCGGTGGACTCCGACGAGCAGAGCACCCTGTTCCGGTCGCTGCTGACCGGCCGGCGGATGCTGCTGGTGCTCGACAACGCCGCCGCGCCGGACCAGGTGCGGCCGCTGCTGCCCGGTGCGGCGAGCTGCCCGGTGCTGGTGACCAGCCGGGACGACCTGCGGGGGCTGATCGCCGTCGACGGCGCCCGGCGGGTCGGGTTGGACGTGCTCGAGCCGCACGAGTCGCTGGCGGTGCTGCGCCGGTCGGACGAGGCCGCGCTGGAGCTGGCGCGGCGGTGCGGGCACCTGCCGCTGTCGCTGCGCATCGCGGCCGCGGCGGTGGGTGGCGGTTCGGTCTCGCGGTACCTGGAACAGCTCGGCGACCGCCGGCCGCGCGACCTCGCGCACGCCGCGTTGTCCCCCGGCGCACGGCGGCTGTTCGCGCTGCTCAGCGTCGTGCCGGGGCCGGACTTCACCGCGGAGGCGGCGGCGCACGCGGCCGACCTGGCCGTGCCGGAGGCCGCCGCGCTGCTCGGTGAGCTGACCGCCGCGCGGCTGGTGGACGTCGCCGGCGGGCGGTACGCGTTCCACGACGAGCTGGCGCGGTTCGCCGTCGAGGTGGCCGAGTCGGGCGACGAGGACGTGGCCGCGGCGCGGGTGCGGCTGCTGGAGTTCTACGTGCGGGCGGTCGACCACTGCGCCGAGCTGCTGTACCCGGACCTGATGCGGCTGCCGGCGCCCGCCGGGCGGGCGGTGCGGCTGCCGCGGATCGGGACGGCGGCGCAGGCGCGGGCGTGGCTGGACGCGGAGCGGGCTAACCTCACCGCGGCGATCCGCTCGGCCGCCGAACGGGGTCCGGCCGCGCTGTCGTGGCGGCTGGCCGACGCGCTGCGCGGCTACCTGTGGATCGGCAAGCACGTCACCGAGTGGCTGTCGACCGCGCGGTACGGGTTGGACGCGGCGCACGAGCAGCGGGACGTGGCCGGTGAGGCGGCGATGCACCAGAGCCTGGGCACGCTGCACTGGCGGCTGGGCGACTTCGACACGTCGGTCGCGCACTACACGCGGGCCGTGGAGCTGCACCGCAGGTCCGGTGACCTGGCGTCGGAGGCGGAGGTGCGCGGCAACCTCGGCGTCGTGCGGCTGGAGGCGGGCGACCTGGCGTCGGCGCGCAACGACCTGGAGACGTGCCTGGCGCTGAAGCGGGAGGCGGGCGGGTCGCGGGCGGGCGAGACCGGCGTGCTGACGGGGTTGGGCGTGCTGGCGATCGAGACCGGTGAGCTGGCCGAGGCGGTGGACCTGCTCGGCGAGGCGTTGGCGATCAGCGTGGCGCACGGCCTGCGGGCGGGCGAGATCACCGCGTTGACGCTGCTCGGGGTGGCGTCGCAGCTCATGGGCGAGCCGCAGCGCGCGTTGACGCACCTGTCCGAGGCGTTGCGGCTGTCGGCGGAGGCGGGGTTCCGCGAGGCCGCCGCACGGGTGTTGGAGAGCACCGCGTCCGTGCGGCTGGACCTAGGCGAGCACGCCGAGGCGCTGGAGCTGGCCGACCGGGCGCTGGCGGAGCTGCGGGAGGACGGCGACCAGCGGATCACCACGAACGTGCTGGTGGTGATGGCCTCGGCGAACCGCGGCCTCGGCTCGCTGCGCACCGCCGACGAGCAGTTCCAGCAGGCCCTGACCAAGGCGCGGCGGATCGGCTACCTGCCGGGCGAGGCGCGTGCCCTGGTGGGCCTGGCGGGCGTGCGGCGGCTGCTGGGCCAGGTGGCGGAGGCCGAGGTGCTGGCCACCCAGGCCGTGACGCTGACGTCCGACCTGGGCCTGCGCGTCACCGAGCGGTCGGCCCGCGCCGAGCTGGCCGCCGTCCGCGAGGCCCTCGACGACCCGTCCCGAACGTAGAACTCACGGGTCGCGAACGTACGACTCTCGGGCTCTGAACGTAGGACTCTCGCGAGAGTCCTACGTTCAGGTCCGGTGTGTCGTACGTTCGCGACCCCCGAGTTCAACGCTCAGGCGTCGATCAGGGACGTCAGCCGGTCGGCCAGGTCGTCCCAGCGCCAGTGCGAGGTCACCCACTCGCGGCCCGCCGCGCCCATCTTGGCGGCCGTGCCCGGGTCGGCCAGCAGGCCGGCGACGGCGTCGGCCACCTCCGCCACCTCGCGCCCGTCCACCACCCGCCCCGTCACGCCGTCGCGCACGGTCTCCGGCGCGCCGCCCGAACGCCCCGCCACGACGGGCAGGCCGGTGGCCGACGCCTCCAGGTACACGATCCCCAGGCCCTCGACGTCCAGCCCTCGCCCCCGCGTCCGGCACGGCATGGCGAACACGTCGCCCGCGTTGTAGTGCACGGCCAGCTCCTCCCACGGCACGGACCCGGTCATCACCACGTGCTCGGACACGCCGACCGACGCCGCCAGCCGCTCCAGCCTCCCCCGGTACGGCCCACCGCCGACCAGCAGCAACGCCGCACCGGGCACCCGCCGCCGGATCTCCGGCAGCGCCCGCACCAGCACGTCCTGCCCCTTGCGCGGCACGAGCCGCGACACGCACACCACCACCGGGCGGTCACCCAGCCCGTACCGGGCGCGCACGTCCTCCCGCGCCGCCGCGTCCGGCGCGTACACCGACGTGTCGACCCCGGACGGCAGGTGCTCCAGCGCCGCCAGCGGGCCGAACGCCGCCGCGAACCGCGACCGCGTGTACCGGCTGACGAACGTCACCACGTCCGCGTCGTCCCCGATCCGCCGCAACGCCTGCCGCGCGCCCGGCAGCATCGACCACCCGACCTCGTGCCCGTGCGTCGACGCGATCACCCGCGACGCGCCCGCCGCGCGCAACCGCGACGTCATCAGCGCCAACGGAGCCGCCGCCCCGAACCACACGGCGTCGCAGCGCGCACCGCGCAGGATGTCCGACGCCCGACGCAGGACGTCGGGTGTGGGCAGCATCAACGTCCCGGGGTGCCGCACCACCTCGAACGGCTGCACGGCGTCGAACTCGGGGTGCGAGCCCGACGGCGACTCCCACGACGGCGCGTACACCACCAGGTCGGGCAGCCGCACGGCCAGCGCGTGCAGGTAGGACTGGATGCCACCGGGCCGAGGCGGGAAATCGTTGGTCACGAGCAGGGTCCGACGCACGCGACCACGTTACGGGAACGCCCGCCGCAGGAAGTCCTGCCACCCGCGCACCAGCTCCGCGGTGCCCCCACCGGTGGCCTCCAGGAGCACCCCGTCCACTTCGGACGGCCGGGCCCGGGCCAGCCGCCGGTGCAGCGCCACCAGCCCCGGCTCGCCCAGCACCGAGGCCAGGTACAGGTTCACCGACCACGCCTGCTGGTAGGCCAGCTCCATCGCCGCGCCGCGGAAGTCGGCGTCCGAGGGCAGCGCGGCGGGCACGCCCCGGCGCACCTGCGCGGCCAGCAGCGGCGCGGCCCCCGACAGCGGCACGTCGCTGCGCCGGTAGCCGACGTAGTCCGCGAAGCCCTCCAGCGCCCACATCGGCGCGCCGTCCGCGGTGTCGCCGCGGGTGGCGATGTGCGTGATCTCGTGCCGCAGCAGCACGCGCAGCGCCGAGGGCGACAACGCGCCCGCGCTGTCGGCGTTCAGCACCACCCGCTGGCCGCGGGCCGTGCGCGTGCCGGGGTCCACCCGGTCGGCCACCGCGACGCCCGCGATGGCGCCCGTGGCGAACCCGGGCCCGACCAGCGCGGTCATCTCCTCCCGGCTCGCCGGCACCAGCACGGCCACCTGGCGCGCCCACGCCCGGCCCCACACCTCGGTCACCGCCGTGACGGCGCCGTCCAGTTCCGCCAGCGCCCGTGCGGCCAGGTCCTCGCCGCCGGGGTGGGCGAGCACGAACCCGCCGGCGCCCGCGAGCACGCGGCACGGCCCGAAGTCCCACGGCCCGCGCCAGGTGCGCCTGCCCAGCGGTTCCAGGGCGGTGTCGGAGGCGAGGTACCAGCGGCCGTCGCGGCGGGTGAACAGGTAGGCCATGCCCTGGGTGCCGGGTTCCGCGTCGACGCCGGCGAGCCGGTAGGACAGCCGGACGTCCGGCGCCCACACCTCGTCGGCGTCGGGCCGCGCGAGCGCGGAGACGTCGACCTCGTCGCCGAGCGCGTAGCCCCACTCCGCCAGCGGCACGTCGGCGAGGTTGCGGAACAGGTCGAGCTGCCGCTGCCGGAACCCGGCGTCGGCGCGCGGGTCGAGGTCCGCGGCGAACGCCGCCCCGTCGCGCTCCAGCACGGCCCGCGCCCGCCGTTCGAGCAGCGAGCGGACGGCGTCGGCACGGGTGTCGGCGGGCGCGGGCGCCGCCGCCGGCGCCGTCGGCACCACGGCCGTGACCAGCCCGGCGAGGAACGTCACGGCCACCAGCGCGGCCAGCAGCGGCCTGAAGCGGCTCACGGGCCTCCAAAGTCGTCGGCAGGGCCACCCCCCACACGAAGAGGATGGCCCTGCCGGACGGGAGTTGTCAGCCCGCGATGCGGCGCATGGCGTAGATGCTGCCGGGGCTCTCCAGCGACACGACCTTGACCGGCACGCCGTCGGTGGACGCGTGCACGACCCGGGCGTTGTCCACGGCCATGGCCACGTGGTTGCCGCCGTTGTAGATGATCAGGTCGCCGGCGCGGACCTCGCCGCGGCTGACGGGACGACCGGCGCCCGCCTGGCCGCCGGAGGTGCGCGGGATGGTGACGCCGGCGTACGCGTACGCCTTCGACGTCAGGCCGGAGCAGTCCCAGCGGTCCGGGCCGGTGGCGCCGTACAGGTACATGTCACCCTGCTGGTCGAGGGCGAACTGCAGCGCGACGCCCGCCGCGTTCGCGGGCACGTCGGTGGCGGTCACCTTCTGGCCGACGCTCGACAGCGAGGTGCGCTCCTGCGCGGTCAGCCGGTTGAGCTGGTCCTTGACCTCGGTGATCTGGTTCTGCAGGTCGGTCTGCCGCTTCTTGATGTCCTCGGTGATGCGGGTCGCCTCGTCGGTCGCGGCCTGGGCGCGGCCCTGGGCGTCGGCCGCCTTCTGCCGGGCGTCCTCGGCGGCGTCGACCGCGCCGGAGAGCCGTTCGAGCGACTCGTTGTTGTCCGACGCGAGCACGCCGAGCGCGGACATGCGGTTGAGGAAGTCCTGCTGGGAGTCCGACACCAGCAGGGCCGACAGCTGGTTGAACCGCGCGCCCTCGAACGACGCCTCGGTCAGCTTGTCGACCTGGACGCGGAAGGTCTCCTCGTCGGCCTTGGCCTGGTCGCCCGCCTGGGTCGCCTGCGCCAGGTCGGCGTTGGCCTTGTCCAGCTCGGTCTGGTTGGCGGTGCGCTGCTCCTCGGCGCGCAGCAGCTCCTCGTTGAGCTTCGTCGCCTGCTCGGCCAGCTCGTTGTACTTCTTCAGCGCCTCGGAGGCGTTCGCGGGGGTGTTCGGCTGGGCTCCGGCGGGTACGGGCAGTGCGCCCACCGCGGCAGCGGCCACCGCCGTGGCCGCCATCGCCCCGCGCAGGCCGCGCTTGAGTCGTTGCGACGCCACAGTCGCGTGTGTCTCCTTCGTCTGAACCCGCCTGCCGGTCGGGCGCGTGACGCGCCCGGCACCTCGGTGCGAGAGTTCCGGCTCGGCTCCCCGACAGGCCGATTCGGCGGTGAACCCGCGTCGCGGCCCAGGATGGACCACTGCTCGCCGCGAGATCTCGGCTAGGTTACGAAAAGTGAGTCCCGGCGTCCACTAGCGGGGCACGGAAATCACCGTCAGTTCACCGAAAGTCTCGAACGGCCTAGCTGTGACCTGCTCGTGTGACGGCCGGTGGTGTTAAAAACACGATCTGCATCACACCCGGCCCAAGCGGGCCAGCAGCACCGCCGACGGCACCGGGTGCGCGCCCCGCCGACGGACGGAATCGGCCACCGCCCGGTCGGAGGTCACCACGACCACCGGACGGCCCTCGGGCTCGGCGGTCACCAGCGCCCGGATCACGTCGTCGGCCAGCACGCCCGGGTCGCTGAACAGCACCCGCACCCCGCGCGGCGCGGACGTCGGCACGGCCACCACGCCCGCGCCGTCGAACACCAGCGTCACCTCCGCGCCGGTGCGCGCCGCCAGCACCGCCAGCTGGTGCACCAACCGGTCCCGCTGGTCCGACAGCGACAGCTCCGGGTACCCGGTCTTGGTGACGTTGTAGCCGTCCACGATCAGGTGCACCGCGGGCAGCGCCAGCAGCCGGTCCAACGCCGCCGGGTCCTCGACCCGGCCGACCGCGCCCTGCGCCGCGCTCGCCCCGCGCACCAGGTCCGCGGGCCGCGGGCCCGCGCCGCCCAGCGCCAGCTCGCGCCGCAACCCGTTCACCGCGCCGTCCAACGTCTCCACCAGCAGCGCCAACCGCACCTCGTCGGCCTGGCGGGCCTCCTTGGCGGACTGGCGGGCCACCTCGGCGTCGGCCTCGGCCCGCTGCGCCTTCGCGCGCTCGTGCTCGGCGCGCTCCCGCTCGCGGTCCCGCTCGGCGGTCAACCGGCGCAGCTCGGCCTCCGCCTCGGCGCGCACCCGGTTCGCCTCCGCCGCCGCCGCCTCGGCCCGGTCCTTGGCCTCCCGCAGCCGCACGCCCTGCTCCCGCAACCGCTTGCGCAGCCGTTCCAGCTCGGCCTCGGACGCCTCGCGGATCTTGTCCACCGCGCCGCCCGCCTCGGCCCGCTCCGCCTTCAGCCGCTCCAGCTCCACCTCGAGCCGCTCGGCCCGCTGCACGGCCAGGTCGCGCTCGGAGCGCAGCGCCGCGTCGGCCGCGCGCCTGCCCACCAGTTCGACGAAGTGGGCCGCGACCTCCTCGCCCTGCAGCACCGCCGCCGCGCCCGCCGCCACCGGGTCGGGCGCGGTCACCTCCAGCACGGCCGGCCGGTTGCGCCGCAGCCACTCCACGACCGCGGCCCGGAAGTTCGGCGACGCCTTCAACCCGCCGATCAGCGCCGTCGCCCCCAGCCGGGCCCGCTTGGTCGGCGCGAACCGCGCCACCGCCCGCAGCGACTGCGGGATGTCGACCTTGGCCAAGTCACCCAACGCGTCCGCGCTCAGCTCCGCGAGCCGGGCGCGCAGCGGCTCCGGCAGGGCGGACCAATCCACAGTGGACTCGACGGCCTGGGCGGGCTCCAGGTCGTCGGCGCCATCAGCGGGCTCGATCGGGTCTTGCACCCGTACAGGCTAGCTGTGCCGGGTAACGCCGCCGTGCTCGCTCACCGCCGCCGTGCGGGTGCCGCCGCACCGGGATTGTCGGGGTGGGTCGGTACCGTGCCGGCCGATGACTACTCAGCTCACGTTCGACGAACTGGGCACACCGCTGCGCGAGACCACGTTCGTCGTGTTCGACCTGGAGACCACCGGCGGTCGGGCGGACGCGGACGCCATCACCGAGATCGGCGCGGTGAAGGTGCGCGGCGGGCGGGTGATCGGCGAGTTCGGCACCCTCGTCGACCCCGAGCGGGGCATCCCGCCGCAGGTCGTCGCGCTCACCGGGATCACCCAGCTGATGGTCACGGGCGCGCCCCGGCTCGGCACGGTGCTGCCCGCGTTCCTGGAGTTCGCCGCGGGCTGCGTGCTGGTCGCGCACAACTCCGGCTTCGACGTGGGCTTCATCAAGGCCGCGTGCGCCCGGCTCGGCTACACCTGGCCCAAGCCGACGGTCGTGTGCACGGTGAAGCTGGCCCGCCGAGTCCTGAGCCGCGACGAGGCGCCCAGCTGCCGGCTGTCGGCGCTGGCCGAGCTGTTCGGCGTGTCCGTGCAGCCCAACCACCGGGCGCTGATCGACGCGCGGGCCACCGTGGAGGTGCTGCACCACCTGCTGGAGCGGGTCGGCTCGGTCGGCGTGCACTCGCTGGAGGAGCTGGTCGCCTACCTGCCCGAGGTGACGCCCGCGCAGCGGCGCAAGCGCACCCTCGCCGCGCACCTGCCGTCCGCACCCGGCGTCTACCTGTTCCGCGGCCCGTCGGAGGAGGTCCTCTACGTCGGCACGGCGTCCGACCTGCGCCGCCGGGTGCGGCAGTACTTCACCGCGAGCGAGGGCAGGCGGCGGCTGCGGGAGATGGTGTCGCTCGCGGTGCGGGTGGACGCGGTGGAGTGCGCCCACTCCCTGGAGGCGGAGGTGCGGGAGCTGCGGCTGCTGACCGCGCACAAGCCCGCCTACAACCGGCGGTCGAAGAACCAGGGCCAGGCGTGGTGGCTCGTGCTCACGGAGGAGGCGTTCCCGCGCCTCTCCGTGGTCCGCACGCCGCGCGGAGGGGCGTTCGGCCCGTTCCGGTCCCGCAGGCTCGCCGAGACGGCCCTGGAGGCGGTGCTGGAGGCCGTGCCGCTGCGGGCGTGCGCCATCCGCATCCCGGCGCGCAACCCGTCCGGCACGCCGTGCGCGCTGTTCGAGCTCGGCCGGTGCAAGGCGCCGTGCGCGGGACGGCAGTCGGCGGCCGACTACTCCCCCGCCGCCACCGCGTTCCGCGACCTGGTCGCCGGCGCGGACGTGGCCCCGCTGCACGACCTGACCGCGCAGATCGACGCGCTCGCCGCCGCCCACCGGTTCGAGGACGCCGCCACCCGGCGCGACCGGATGTCGTCGCTGGTGCGGGCGTTGGACCGGGCGCAGCGGCTCGCGGGCCTGGCGGCGCTGCCCGAGCTGGTGGCCGCCCGCCCGGACGGTTCCGGCGGGTGGGAGTTCGCCGTGGTGCGGCACGGCCGGCTGGCGTCGGCGGGCGTGGCGCGGCGCGGCACGCGGCCCATGCCGGTGGTCGACGCGCTGGTGGCGTCCGCGGAGACCGTGGTCCCCGGCGAGGGCCCGCTGTTCGGCGCGCCCGCCGAGGAGGTCGGCGTGGTGCTGCGGTGGATCGACCGGCCGGGCACCCGGCTGGTGCGCTGCGACCGCCCGTGGACCTCGCCCGCGTCCGCCGCCGGGGCGTGGCGGGAGTGGGTGGCGCGCGCGGAGGCCGGTCGGGACCAGTACCGGGACGCGGGCCACTAGCATGTGCCGGGTCGTTACCCCCGACCCGTGGAGGACCGCTGTGATCACCGCGATCGTGCTGATCCAGGCCGCCGCCGAGAGCATCCCGGACGCGGCGCAGGCGATCGCCGACATCGAGGGCGTCACCGAGGTCTACTCGTGCGCCGGCGACGTCGACCTCATCGCCCTGGTCAAGGTCGCCCGGCACGAGGACCTGGCCGATCTGGTGCCCGGCCACATCTCGAAGGTGCCCGGCGTGCTCAACACGGACACCCACATCTCGTTCCGGTCGTACTCCAAGCGCGACACGGACGCGGCGTTCGCCATCGGCCTCGAAGACGCCTGATCGGCGCGTCGGGCCGGCACGACCACGACAACGGGAAGGGCCCGCACCTCGGTCGAGGTGCGGGCCCTTCCCGTGAACGGGGTCAGGCGTCCGGCTGGGCCGGCTTGCCCGCCAACTCGCCCGCCGGCTTGTTCTCGGCGCTCAGGGAGTCGCCCGCGACGCCGCGCTCGGCCCGGGCCCGGGACAGGGCGGCGGTCTCCTCGGCCGGGTCCGGGCTCAGGAAGCTGCCCGGCACCGGGTGGCCCGCCGAACCCAGCTTGTTCATCTTCTTCGGCACCGGCGCGGCCTGGTAGGCCAGGGGCAGCGGGTGGCCGTGGTCGTCCACCGGGCCCAGCGGCTGGTGGACCTCGATGAACTCGCCGTGCGGCAGGCGCTTGATGATGCCCGTCTCGACGCCGTGCTCCAGCACCTCGCGGTCACCGCGCTGCAGCCCGATGCAGATCCGGTAGGTGATGAAGTACGTCAGCGGCGGGATGACCAGCATGCCGATGCGGCCGATCCACGTCATCGCGTTCAGCGAGATGTCGAACTTCATCGCGATGATGTCGTTGCCGCCCGAGAGCAGCAGCACCATGAAGTACGCGATCGCCATCATGCCCAGCGACGTGCGGACCGGCACGTCGCGCGGGCGCTGGAGCAGGTTGTGGTGCGCGTAGTCCTTGGTCAGCTTCCGCTCGATCCACGGGTACACCGCGGCGAGGCCGGTCAGCAGCGGCAGGCCGAGCATGAACGGCAGGAACGGCTCGGGCACCGTGTAGTTGCCCAGGTACAGCTCCCACGCGGGCCACAGGCGGATCAGGCCGTCGGTCCAGCCCATGTACCAGTCGGGCTGCACGCCCGCCGACACCTGGCCCGCGTTGTACGGGCCGAAGTTCCACACCGGGTTGATCTGGAACACGCCGCCCATGATCGCCGTGAGGCCCACGACGAGGGCGAAGAAGCCGCCGCCCTTGGCCGCGAACACCGGCATGATGCGCACGCCGACGACGTTGGTCTCCTTGCGGCCGACGCCCGGGAACTGCGTGTGCTTCTGGTACCAGACGACGCCCAGGTGCACCGCGATCAGCGCCAGGATGATGCCCGGGATGACCAGGATGTGCAGCGTGTAGAGCCGCGGGATGATCTCGGTGCCCGGGAACTCGCCGCCGAAGGCCAGCCAGTTCAGCCAGGTGCCGATCACCGGGATCGAGATCAGCAGGCCGGCCATCACCCGCAGGCCGGTGCCGGACAGCAGGTCGTCGGGCAGCGAGTAGCCGAGGAAGCCCTCGATCGCGCCGAGCATGAACAGCACGATGCCGATGACCCAGTTGATCTCACGCGGGCGGCGGAACGCGCCCGTGAAGAAGATCCGGAACATGTGCACGACGATCGCGCCCATGAACAGCAGCGCGGCCCAGTGGTGCACCTGGCGGACGAAGAGGCCGCCGCGCACGTCGAAGCTGATCTGCAGCGTCGACTCGAACGCGCGGGACATCGGGATGCCCTGCAGGTTGTGGAACGTGCCGTTGTAGATGACCTCTTCCATGGAGGGGTCGAAGAACAACGCCAGGTAGGTGCCCGACAGCAGCAGGACGATGAAGCTGTACAGCGCGATCTCGCCGAGCAGGAACGACCAGTGCGTCGGGAAGACCTTGTTCAGCTGCTTGCGCAGGCCACCGGCCATGTGGAACCGGTCGTCGGCCCACTTGGCGGCGCCACCCGCCACGCGGGCGCCCGCGCCCTGCCGTTTGGTCGGCGTGGTGATGCCGCTCATGACTTACGCTCCCAGAACGCCGGACCCACGGCCTCGATGAAGTCGCCGCGGGCAATCAAGTATCCGTCCTCGTCAACCGTGATGGGAAGCTGCGGCAGCGCACGGGTCGCCGGGCCGAACCGCGGCTTCGCGTAGTGGAAGACGTCGAACTGGGACTGGTGGCACGGGCACAGCAGCAGACCGGTCTGCTGCTCGTACAGCGAGGCCGGGCACCCGAGGTGCGTGCAGATCTTCGAGTAGGCGTAGATGTCGCCGTAGTTGAAGTCCTCCTGGCCGGCCCGCTTGACGATCTGCTGGCCGGGGCGGAACTTGAGCAGCAGGACCGGGTTGTCGACCCGCTTCACCGCGGCGATCAGGGCGTGCTCGTCGTCCCGCTCGGACTCGCGGAACGGGAAGACGGTCAGGTAGCCGCCCGCGTCCAGGTCCTCCGGCCGGACGAGCTGGACGTCGTGCGGGTCGCCCGTGTAGTTGCGCAGGTAGACCTTCTCGCCGTTCTCCGACTTCCAGCCGGTGTGCCACAGCGAGTCCTTGGACTCGCTGTCGGCCCACGGGTTGCGGATCAACCCGCCCAGCGGCACGGCGAGCACGCCGAGGCCGAACAGGCCGGCGCCCAGGCCCGCGGTGCGCTTGATGAGCGACCGGCGGCCGATCGTGGACCGCTCGCCCGCGTCGCCGAGCTGCGCGAGGATCGTGGCCTTGTCCACCTCGGCCGACCCGCCGTCGTGGCGCTGCTGGACGGCCAGCTCCTCGGGGATGAACTTCTTCGTGTAGAGCAGCGCGCCGACGCCCAGGCCGAGGACCGACAGGCCGAGCGTGAGGCCGATGACCGGCGTGTACAGGCTGTACAGGAAGTGGTGCTCGGTGTTGGGGGCCTCGTACTTCCACGGCCACCACAGGAACGCGGCGAGGAACGCGAGGCCGGCCAGCGCGGCGATGGTGAACCACAGGGCCACCAGGCGCTCGGCGCGCTTCTCGGCGCGGGTGCCCTTGACCGGCCAGCGGTCCTCGTAGTGGACCAGCTCGACGCCGTCCAGGTTGGTGCCGAGCTTGACCAGCTCGTCCCGGCTCATCCCGGCGAGTTCCGCCTCGTCGGGCAGCTCGTTCGGCTTCACGCCGCTCATGCCTTGGCTCCGATCCAGAGGGTCACGCCGATCAGGGCGGCGATACCCACGATGAACGCGATCAGACCCTCCGATACCGGCCCGAGGCCGCCGAGGGGGGCGCCGCCGGGGTTGTTGTTCCCGTCGGTCACCGACTTGATGTAAGCGATGATGTCCTTCTTCTCCTCCGACGTGAGCTGCCGGTCGGAGAACTTCGGCATGTTCTGCGGGCCCGTGAGCATCGCGGTGTAGATCTGGTCCTCGGTGACCCCGTCGAGCTCGGGCGCGAACTTGCCGGACGACAGCGCCCCGCCGCGGCCGGTGAAGTTGTGGCACGCCGCGCAGTTGAGGCGGAACAGCTCGCCGCCGCGGGCCGGGTCGTCGCCGCGCAGGGCCTCGCCGCGCTCCTCGGGGCGCTCGGGGCCGCCGCCGCGGGACTGGATGAACGCGCCGATGGCGTCCACCTCCTCCGGCGTGAACTTGGCGGGCTTGCGCTGCGCCTGGGCCTCCTGGCGGGCCATGGGCATGCGGCCGGAGGACACCTGGAAGTACACGGCCGCGTCGCCCACGCCGATGAGGCTGGGGCCGCGGTCCTCGACGCCGTCGAGGTTCTTGCCGTGGCAGCTGATGCAGGTGTTGTTGTAGAGCTGCTCGCCCAGTCGCACCTGCGCCGGGTCGTCCTGCGCCTGCGCGGTCTGCGGCTGCGGCGCGAGGGCGCTGAACAGGAAGCCCGCGGCCAGCAGCGCGAAGCCCAGCGCGAGCAGGCCCGAGATCCGCCTGCGCAGCTTGGTGCTGCGCTTCCGGGCCCGTGTGGTGTTGGTGGTCATGTGTGCGGCAACCCTTGCTGGTGTGAGTTCGGGGTTCGAGCTGGTCAGGGCACGATGTAGATGACGGCGAACAAGCCGATCCAGACGACGTCGACGAAGTGCCAGTAGTACGACACGACGATCGCGGAGGTCGCCTGCGCGGGCGTGAACTTGCTCAGCTTCGTGCGGACCAGCAGGTAGCCGAACGCGATCAGGCCACCGATGACGTGCAGCCCGTGGAAGCCGGTCGTCAGGTAGAAGACGGTGCCGTAGGCGGAGCCCGGGATCGTGGTGCCCTCGTGCACGAGGTTGAGGTACTCACCGGCCTGACCGGCCACGAAGATCGCGCCCATCACCAGCGTCACGATGTACCAGCGGCGCAGGCCGAAGACGTCACCCCGCTCGGCGGCGAACACGCCCCACTGGCAGGTGAACGAGGACGCCACCAGGATGATCGTGAAGAACAGTGCGTAGGGCACGTTCAGCTCGGTCGGCTCTGGTGGCCAGTGCCCCTCGTTCTGGGCCTTCACCGTGAAAAACATGGCGAAGAGCCCCGCGAAGAACATGAGCTCACTGGACAGCCAGACGATCGTGCCGACGCTGACCATGTTCGGGCGGTTCAGCGAGTGCACGCGCTGGCCGATTGAGGGCGCTGCCGTTGTCACACGACGCATTATTGCTTGCAGGTTTTCGTCCCGCCCATCGGGTCCGGGGCACGTACGCAGGTCATCTGGGTCACACGCACGGTGAGGACGGTCATGGGGTTGTTGAGCCGGTGGCGTGATCGGCGCGCGCGCAGGGGTGTACCCCCACTGGGGATCGATTCACCCGGTCTGTCGGTGGTGGTCGAGGCGTTCGACGCGGCGGAGGCGGACTCGGCGGCGCTGGCCCGCTCGCCGCGGTGGCGGCCCGAGGAGCCCGCCGTGCTGCGGCACCACCTCGAACTGCCGCCTGACCAGGTCGAACGGGCCCGGGAGCTGCTCGCGCCGGACGGGTGGGAGCTGCGCCACGACGGTCGCTGGCACGCGATGCGGGTCCAGCGGCTCGACGCGCTGCACTGCGCGCAGGAGCGGGCCAGGATGGCGGGCCTGGCGCAGCGGCTGGGCGGCGACTGGATCGGGTGGGACGCACTTCAGGTCACGCACGGTTAGCCGGATAGCATCTGGGCACCTGGCAAGCCGACCCGCCGGAGGACGCGCAGATGAGCACGCAGACGACCAGGATCCTGGTGTTCAGCCACCGCCCCGAGGTGCGTGAGACGATCATCACTGCGGTGGGTCGCCGTCCCGCGCCGGACCTGGGCCGCGTCGAGTACGTCGAGGTCGGGACGGTCGCCGACGTCCTCTACGAGATGGACAACGGCGGCGTCGACCTGGCCATCCTCGACGGCGAGGCGCAGCCGACCGGTGGCATGGGCCTGTCCCGGCAGCTCAAGAACGAGATCACCGACTGCCCCCCGATCGTGGTCGCGGTGCGCCGCAAGGACGACCGGTGGCTGGCGACCTGGTCGCAGGCGGACGCGGTGCTGGTGCACCCGCTCGACCCGCTGGCCGCCGCCGAGACCGTGGCCGAGGTGCTGCGCTCGACGGCGCTGCCCGTGGTGCGGGGCTGAGGTCGCCGTGGAGCGCACCTGGCCGTTACTGCTGAACCAGCTGGTCGACCGGGTCGACCTGTCCCAGGACGACACGGCCTGGGCGATGGACCAGGTGATGTCCGGTGCGGCCACCCCCGCGCAGATCGCCGCGTTCGTGGTGGCGCTGCGGGCCAAGGGCGAGACGCCCGAGGAGGTCGACGGCATCGCGACGATGATGCTGCGGCACGCCCGCCGGTTCACCGTGGACGTGCGCGCGGCCGACATCGTCGGCACGGGCGGCGACAGCTCCGGCTCGGTGAACATCTCCACCATGGCCGCGATCGTCACGGCCTCCGCCGGCGTGCCGGTGGTCAAGCACGGCAACCGGGCGGCCTCGTCCAAGTGCGGCACGGCGGACGTGCTGGAGGCGCTGGGCGTGGCCATCGACCTCCCGCCGCTGGGCGTGCAGCAGACCGTCGAGGAGCTGGGCATCGGGTTCTGCTTCGCCCCGGTGTTCCACCCGGGGTTCCGGCACGCGGGCGCGCCGCGCCGGGAGATCGGCATCCCCACCTCGTTCAACGTGCTCGGGCCGCTGACCAACCCGGCGCAGCCGAAGGTCGGCCTGGTGGGCTGCGCCCGGGTGGCGCTCGCGCCGCTGGTCGCGGGCGTGTTCGCCCGGCGGGGCAACACCACGCTGGTCGTGCGCGGTGACGACGGCATGGACGAGATCACCACGACCACCACGACGTCGGTGTGGGTGGCCGACGGCGGCGAGGTGCGCGCGGACCGGATCGACCCGTCGGCGCTGGGCGTCGCCCCGGCGCTGGCCGACGACCTCAGGGGCGGCGACGCCGCGGTGAACGCCGAGGTCGTGCGCGAGCTGGTGGCCGGCAAGCCGGGCCCGGTGCGGGACGCGGTGCTGCTGAACGCGGCGGGCGCGATGGCGGCCCACGCGGGGTTGTCGGGCGACCTGCACGCGGACCTGGCGAGCGCGATGGGCCGGGCGGCGGAGGCGGTCGACTCGGGCGCGGCGGCGGAGCTGCTGCGGCGCTGGGCGGCGCGGTCGTCGGAGCTGAAGGCGGCCCTGGCGGACGCCTGAGCCCGCCCGGTGGCGATCGCGGCGGCCCGGCCGGACCGGCGGACCCGGGTCGCCCTCCGGCCAGGCCACAGGTCCACCTGGGCACGGTCATGCGCCCCTCCGGCAAGCACGGGACCGGAGCGTGGGCGCGCAGCGGTTCGGCGATGGGCGAAACGGCCGTCGCCGACGGGTCGCGAGTGGAGTCGCCGGTGGCGTCGGCCGCCTGCGCGCCGGACCCATCGGGTGACGTGTCGAGACGACGGCCACCTTTTCACCGCCGCGCAACCGGCACGGGTCATGCTGTCCACATGCTCTACACGGTGATGAAACGAGTCGTGGCGCCCACGGCGCGGCTGGTCTACCGGCCGACGGTCGAGGGGCTGGAGAACGTGCCCGCCGACGGTCCGGTGATCCTCGCGCCGAACCACCTGTCCTTCATCGACAGCATCGTCATCCCGATGGTGGTGCCGCGCCGCGTCTCGTTCCTCGCCAAGGCGGAGTACTTCGAGGGCACGGGTGTCAAGGGCACCCTGTCCCGGTACTTCTTCGGCTCGCTGGGCCACGTGCCCGTGCGCCGGGGGCTCGGCCGGGCCGCCAGGGCGTCGCTGGACACCGCCAAGGAGATCCTGGACGCGGGTGGCGCGTTCGCCATCTACCCCGAGGGCACGCGCTCGCTGGACGGCCGGCTGCACCGCGGGCGCACCGGCGTGGCGCGGATGGCGCTGGAGTCCGGCGCGCCGGTCGTCCCGGTCGGACTGGTCGGCACCGACGAGGTGCAGCCGGTGGACCGCAGGCTGCCGCGCGTGCGGCCCATCACCGTCCGGTTCGGCGAGCCGCTGAGGTTCGACCGCTACGCGGGCCTGCACGAGTCGCTGCCGGTGCTGCGCTCGGTCACCGACGAGATCGTGTACCGCATCCTGGAGCTGTCGGGGCAGGAGTACGTGGACAGCTACCAGAACTCGGCCACTGCGGCCTGAACAACGCGAAAGGGGGCCACCCCGGTGGGTGACCCCCTCGCACGCAGTCGCGCTCAGTCGTGGCTCGGACCCGTGTGGTACTCGAACACCAGGCCGCCCACCGCGATCAGGACCAGCACCACGGCGATCACCAGCAGCCAGACGTGCCAGAACGCCAGCGCCACGCCCGCCGTGGCGGCCGCCGCCGCCAGGCCGATCGGCCAGTAGCTGCCGGGGCTGAAGAAGCCCAGCTCACCGGCGCCGTCGCTGATCTCGGCGTCCGCGTTGTCCTCGGGCCGCACCTCGATCCGCCGGGCGACGAACCGGAAGTAGGTGCCCACGATCAGCGCCAACCCGCCGGTCAGCGCCAGCGCCACCACGCCGACGGGCTCGACGTGGTCGGTGGCCGCCCAGGTCCAGTAGCCGTAGACGACGGCCATCAGGAACGAGAACGCCATCACCAGGTCAAAAATGCGCGCTTCGACCTTCATCGCAGCGTCCTCCTACTTCCCACCGTCGGACGCCTCGCGGACAGTCCGGTCGGTGTCGAAGGGCTTGGTCGTCACGGCCTGCGGCGCGCACAGCTCGCCGCAGTTCATCTCGGTCAGCGCCTCGGCGGCCGTGTACGGCTGCCCGGTGGCGGAGTTGGTCTGCGTCCGCAGGTCCATGTAGCGGTCGAAGTCGGCCGGCGGCAGCGCCCTGACCTCGAAGTTCATCACCGCGTGGTAGACGCCGCACAGCTCGGCGCAGCGACCGACGAACGACCCGGTGCGGTCGATCCGGTCGATCTGGAACGAGTTGTCCTGGTTGTTCTTCTCCGGCTCGGGGAAGACGTCGCGCTTGAAGTGGAACTCCGGCACGAAGAACGAGTGGATGACGTCGGTCGAGCGCAGGTTGAAGCGGATCGACTTGCCCTGCGGCACCACCAGCAGCGGGATCTCGCCGGACGAGCCGACCGTGCTGACCGGCAGGTTGCCGCTCTCGGTCTTGTGCTGGGGGTACTGGAACTCCCAGTTCCACTGGAACGCGATCACGTCGACCGTGACGTCCGGGTTCTCGGACTTGTCCGTGACGTAGTTCTGCGTCACCGCGGTGAAGTAGAACAGCACCGCGACGATGATCGTCGGCACGACCAGCAGCACGAGTTCCAGCGGCAGGTTGTAGGCGACCTGGCGGGGCAGTTCCTCGCTCTTCTTGCGGTGGAACGCGACCGACCAGAGGATCAGGCCCCACACGATCACGCCGACCGCGAGAGCCGCGACGACCGACCAGGTCCACAGCTCGCGCATCGCCTCGGCCTGCGGCGTCACGGCCACCGGCCAACCGAAGCGCAGCACCTCTTCCGTGGAGCAACCCGTGGCCCCGACGCCGACCAGGCCGACCAGCCCGCCGACCTTCGCCAGCCGGGCTGCCCTGGTGCCCTCCTTCAGGCCCACTGCTCGCCGCCTCCTCAGTCGCCCTCAACGTCTCAACGCTCGCGGGCAAGGGCGTGGATTCGCCACCTGCCGGATCATGCGGGAGCGTAGCCCAGGAGTTGGCACGTCACCCGTCGGGGGCTGCCCCCGTGGAGTGCAGTTTCGGTCACACACCGGGCCCCCGGCATACTGGAGTCTTCTCCACACGACACGAAGGGTGTTAACGGCGTGTGCGGCCTGGTAGGACTGGTTTGCCCTGGCGAGAACGAGGCCGAGCGGGCGCGCTCGGCGGTGGCGGGGGCACTGCGCTGCATGCGCCACCGCGGCCCCGACGAGAGCGGCACCTGGCAGGGCGGTGAGGTCGTCTTCGGCTTCAACCGCCTGTCCATCATCGACATCGAGCACTCCCACCAGCCCCTGCACTGGGGTCCGCCCGACCAGCAGGGTCGCTACGCGATCCTGTTCAACGGCGAGATCTACAACTACGTGGAGCTGCGGGCGGAGCTGACGAAGCAGTTCGGCGCGGTGTTCGCCACCGACGGCGACACCGAGACCATCGTGGCGGCCTACCACTACTGGGGTCCGGCGGCGGTGGGCCGGCTGCGCGGCATGTTCTCGTTCCTGATCTGGGACAAGGCGCGCCGGGTGGTGTTCGGCGCGCGCGACCCGTTCGGCATCAAGCCGCTGTACTACGCGGCGGGCCCCGGCGGCGTGGCGTTCTCGAGCGAGAAGAAGTCGGTGCTGGAGCTGGCGCCGACCATCGGCATCACCCCGACGGTCGACCGCAAGGCGCTCCAGCACTACTTGATCCTGCAGTACGTGCCGGAGCCGGAATCGCTCCAGAACCACGTGCACCGGATCGAGTCGGGCACGTCGTTCACGCTCAAGCCGGGCGGCACGCCGGTCGTCGAGCGGTACTTCCCGGCCACGTTCCGGCCGCGCACCGTGCGCGGCGAGGCGGACGAGAACCGGCTCTACGACGAGATCACCGAGGCGCTGCGCGACTCGGTGGCCAAGCACATGCGCGCGGACGTGACGGTCGGCTCGTTCCTGTCCGGCGGCATCGACTCGACCGTGGTCGCGGCGCTGGCCAAGGAGCACAACCCGGACCTGATCACGTTCACCACCGGGTTCGAGCGGCAGGGCTACTCCGAGATCGACGTGGCCGCCGAGTCGGCCGCCGCGATCGGGGTCAAGCACGTCGTGCGGGCGGTAACGGCGCAGGAGATGATGGACGCCCTGCCCCTCATCACGTGGTACCTGGACGACCCGGTGGCCGACCCGGCGCTGGTGCCGCTGTGGTTCATCGCCCGCGAGGCGCGCGAGCACGTGAAGGTGGTGCTGTCGGGCGAGGGCGCGGACGAGCTGTTCGGCGGCTACACGATCTACCGCGAGCCGCTGTCGCTGGCGCCGTTCGAGAAGGTGCCGGGCGCGCTGCGCAAGGCCATGGGCAAGGTGTCCACGAAGATCCCGCAGGGCGTGCGCGGCAAGGACCTGCTGCGGCGGGGCGCGCTCACCCTGGAGGAGCGCTACTACGGCAACGCCCGGATCTTCATGGACGACCAGCTGCGGCAGGTGCTGCGCACGTACGACCCGAACGTGTCGCACAAGGACGTGACCGCCCAGCCGTACCGCGAGTCGGAGGGCTGGGACCCGGTGACGCGGATGCAGCACGTGGACCTGTTCACGTGGCTGCGCGGCGACATCCTGGTCAAGGCCGACAAGATGACGATGGCGAACTCGCTGGAGCTGCGGGTGCCGTTCCTGGACCCGGAGGTGTTCCGGATCGCCTCGCAGGTGCCGTCGGAGCTGAAGCTGACCCGGGAGACGACGAAGCACGCGCTGCGCCGGGCGATCCGCGACATCGTGCCCGCGCACGTGCTGAACCGCCGCAAGCTGGGCTTCCCGGTGCCGATCCGGCACTGGCTGAAGGACGAGATGCACGACTGGGCGGTGGACCACGTGCGCCAGTCGCAGACCGACCAGTACCTGGACAAGGGCGCGGTGCTGCGGGTCATCGAGGAGCACCGGTCGGGCGTGGCGGACAACAGCCGCCGCATCTGGGCGCTGCTGGTGTTCATGATCTGGCACGGGATCTTCGTGGAGGGCCGGATCCGCCCGGTCGTCCCCGAGCCGCACTACCCCGTCAAGCTCTAGCCCGTTCCGCGAGGGCCCCCGGTGCGCGTTCGCGCCGGGGGCCCTCGCGCGTGGTCCTCAGCAGGCCCGCGGCTCGGGCGGGCGCTTGTCCTCCAGGATGCGGGTCACGTCGGCGACCAGCCTGGTCAGGTGCTCCTTGCTGCGGGTGAGCTGGTCGATGCGGGCGTCGACGGAGGCCAGCTCCTCGTTCAGCAGGCGCAGCAGCGGCACGCACCCCGCCTCGTCGTCGGGCAGCTGGACGTCCTGGTCGAACGCGTGCGCGAGCACCAGCCTGGCCAGGCGCACGTTCAGGCCGGAGGCGATGAGGCAGCGGACGCTGCGGACGCGCTCCACGTCGGACTCGTCGTAGACCCGGTAGCGGGAGTCCGTGCGCTGCGGCGTCAGCAGCCCCTGCTGGTCGTAGTAGCGCAGCATGCGCACGGTGGCGCCGGTCCGCTCCGCGAGTTCGCCGATCAGCACTATTCCCACTCCCGTCGAGAAGAGCCGATGATCACGCAACCTTGACCCTGACGTCAGTGTCACACTTTAGCGTCGTCGCCGTGATCGCCTTCATCCTGATGCTCAGCGCATTCGCCGTGGGGACGTCAGAGTTCATCATCGTCGGCGTGCTGCCCGAGGTCGCCGCCGACCTCGGGGTGGACGTGCCGACCGCGGGGCTCCTGGTGACCGCGTACGCCGTCTCGGTGGCCGTCGGCGGCCCGGTGCTCACCGCGTTCACCGGGCGCATCGCGCGCCGCAAGCTCCTGATCGCCGTCATGGCGCTGGCCCTGGTGGCCTCCGCGGGCAGCGCCCTGGCCCACGACTACGCCCTGCTCATGACCGCGCGCATGGTGGCCGCCCTCGCCCAGGGCCTGTTCTTCGCGGTGGCGTCCCAGGTGGCCATCGCCGCCGCGCCGCCGGAGAAGCAGACGGCCGCCATCGCCAAGGTCGTCAACGGCGTGGCGCTGTCGACCATCCTGGGCATCCCGCTGGGCACGCTGATCGGCCAGAACTACGGCTGGCGGGCGTCGTTCGCGCTGGTCGCGGCCCTGACCGCGATCGGGCTGGCCGGAGTCGCACTGGGCACGCCGAAGGTCGCGCACGAGCCCGACCCCGGGGTGCGGGCCGGCCTGTTCGCGTTCGGCAGGTCCACCGTGCTGCTGGGGCTGGCCACGACGGTCCTGTCGTTCACCGGCCTGATCACCGCCTTCACCTACGTGGCGCCCGCGTTGCGCGAGGTGAGCGGCTTCGAGCCGGGCTGGGTGACCGGCGTGCTGCTGGTGTACGGCCTGGGGACGCTGGTCGGCAGCACGCTGGCGGGGCGCGTGCCGCCCGACCGGATCGCCCGGGTGCTGCCGGTGCCGCTCGTGGTGCTCGCCGCGGCGCTGCTCGCGCAGGGCTTCCTGCTGGGCAGCAAGGCGGGGGCCGTGGTCGGCCTGTTCGCGCTGGGCGCGAGCGCGTTCACGGCGGGTCCGCTGGTCCACACCTACCTGATGGGCCAGGCGGGTTCGGCGTCCGGCCTGGTCGCCTCCGTGAACATCTCCGCCTTCAACGTGGCCGCGGCGCTGGGACCGCTGCTGGGCGGGGCGGTGCTGACCGGTGGGCTGGGCCTGCGGTGGGTCGGGACCGTCGGCGGCCTGTCGACCGTCCTCGGCGTGGGGGTGGCCCTGGCGGTCGGCCGGGCGACCGCCCGCTCGACGGCGGCGGCGGGCCCGCGGCCCCTGGCCGCGCACGTGTGAGATGGCCCTACCGGGCGGTGCTACCGCCCGGTAGGGCTTTTGTCAAGCACTCGGCGCGAATACGGTCGGCGGGATGAGGAACACCGAGGCGGACACGTTGGCCGAGCTGATCGAGGACTGCACCGAGGTGCCGGGTGAACTGCGCGGCGAGGGCAGGGCCTTCCCGGACCCGCACGCCGCCGCGGAGCCCTGGCGGGTGGACGACGCCGCCTACGCCCAGGTCGCGGACCTCGACGCCTACGTCTGAGGGTCGGGGACCTGCTCGAAGTCGACCATCACCACCGCGCCGCGGCGCACGGGGGTGCCCGCCGCCGGCTCCTGGGCGGTGACGACCCAGGTCCCGGGCCAGGTGAGGGCGCCCAGCGGCGGCCCGTCGATGTCGCGGGACGTCACCACGACGCCCGCCTCCTGCCCGAGCGCGCGGGCGTCGGGCACCGTCAGACCCACCAGGAGCGGCACAGCGGTGTGCGTCATGGTCCCAGCTTCCCCGCAAGAACCCGAAGGGCCCTCGCCACGCGGCGAGGGCCCTTCGGTAGTACTGCGGTCCCAGCGGTCGATCAGTGGAACGAGTCGCCGCAGGCGCACGAGCCGCCCGCGTTCGGGTTGTCGATGGTGAAACCCTGCTTCTCGATCGTGTCGACGAAGTCGATCACCGCGCCCTCGACGTACGGGGCGCTCATGCGGTCCACGGCCACCTTCAGGCCGCCGAAGTCGCGCAGCGCGTCGCCGTCGAGCGTGCGCTCGTCGAAGAACAGCTGGTAACGCAGCCCCGCGCAACCACCGGGCTGGACGGCGATGCGCAGGTGCATGTCGTCGCGCCCCTCCTGGTCCAGCAGCGCCTTCGCCTTCACGGCGGCCGCGTCGGTCAGCGTCACGCCGTGGGTGGGCGGGGCGTCAGGAGTCGAGGTGCTTGCGTCCTGAGCGGTCGTCATGGCTCTCCCTCAGAGGTCCTTTGCGGGCATCTATTCCGGGCAACACGGGAAGCACCCGCTTTGTTCCTACTCCCCATGGTCGCACAGACGTCACCCCCGATGGTGTGACCACTGCCTCGCGACGTGCTCGGCGAGGTCGGCCAGCGTGCCCGCCGGGTCGGCGAGGCTGCGCGCCACCGAGCCGGCGTGCTCGGCCACCGCGTGCGCCTCCTGCACGCCGGCCGCCGCCGCCTCCCGCCGACCCACCGCGACCTGGCCGGCGAGCACCACGCAGGGCAGACCGCGCTCGGCCGCGCCGCCCGCGACGGCGGTCACCAGCTTCCCGCGCAGCGACTGCCAGTCGAAGCTCCCCTCGCCGGTCACGGCCAGGTCGGCGCGGTCGAGCGCCTCGTCCAGCCGGGTCAGCGAGCGGACCAGCCCCGCACCGGACTCCACGGTCGCGCCGAGCGCCATCAGCGCGGCTCCCAGGCCCCCGGCCGCGCCCGCGCCCGGCCGGTCGCGGACGTCGGCCAGCTCCTCCATCGCGGCCAGCCGCGCCTCCAGTCGGATCACCGCTTCAGGTGACGCGCCCTTCTGCGGCCCGAACGTCCGCGCGGCGCCGTGCGGGCCCAGCAGGGGGTTCTCGACGTCGGCCGCGGCGACCAGCCGGGCCGTCGTCGGCCGCACGGTCTCCCGCAGCCCGGCGCCGCCGTCCGTCGTGCCGGAACCGCCCAGCCCGACCACGACGGTGTGCACGCCCGCGTCGACGGCGGCGTTGACCAGCTCGCCCACGCCCCTGGTGGTGGCCGTCTCGGCGGCCCGCGGCCGTTCGTCCACGGGCACGAGGTGCAGGCCGCACGCCTGGGCGGACTCGACGTAGGCCCACCCGTCGTGCTCCAGCCAGCGGGCCCCGGTCGGCGTGCCCAGCGGTCCCGTGACGGTCGTCACGTGCAGCGTGCCGCCCAGCGCGGCGTGCAGGACGTCCACGAACCCCGGTCCGCCGTCGGCCAGCGGGCGCAGCAGCAGCTCGTCGTCGGGGGCGGTGCGGCCCCACCCCTCGGCCACGGCCTCGGCGGCCTCCCGCGCGGTCAGCGTTCCGCCGAAGCAGTCCGGCGCAATAACAACTCGCACCTCGCGAACAGTACTTATCCGGGCATCTCCTACTCTGGTGCGGTGAAGTTCCTGCGCCGCAACGCCGACGAAGCCGACGAGACCACCACCGCCGAGCACGCTCCCGCGGAGGTGACCCCGGCAGACCCGTCGCGCACGCCCGGCAAGGGCAGGCCCACGCCGAAGCGGCGCGAGGCCGAGGGCAAGCGGCGCGGTCCCGTCCCGCCGCCTCCCCGCACGCAGCGGGAGGCGTTGAAGCGGGCGCGCGGCAACAAGGTGTCCAAGGAGGAGCGCCGCGCCGCGGCGACCGAGCGCCGCCAGCGGATGATGGCGGGCGAGGACAAGTACCTGCTGCCCCGCGACCGCGGCCCGGTGAAGGCGTACATCCGCGACGTGGTCGACTCCCGGCGCAACCTCATGGGCCTGTTCATGCCGCTGGCCATCCTGGTGTTCGTGGCGCTGCTCGTGCCGATGCCCGCGATCCAGCAGTACGCGACCCTGCTGACCACGTTCATGCTGCTGGCGATGATCGTGGAGGGCTTCGTGCTCGGCCGCCTGGTGACCCGGCGGGTGCGGCTGAAGTTCCCGAACGACACCACGCGCGGCCTGTCGATCGGCTGGTACTCGTTCATCCGCGCCAGCCAGCTCCGCAGGCTGCGCGTGCCCAAGCCGCGGGTGAGCCCCGGCGACAAGGTCTGACGGCTACCGGTAGGGCAGCAGCAGCGCCTCCCAGCGCCCGACCAGCTCGGTCACGTGCCCGGCGGCGTCCCCGGACAGCCCGGCGCGGTCGAGCCCGGTGATCCGGGCGCCCGTCCGGCGCAGCGCCTGGCCCGCCTTCAGCGGCGTGTCGACCGACCCGGTGACGGTCAACGCCGCCAGGTCGTCGCGCAGCCCGGCCACCGCGGGCACCGCGGCCTCCCAGGTGGCCAGCCACGCCAGCAGGTCCCGCACCTCCGCCCGGAAGTCGTCGAGCCGCCCCACCACGCGCTTGGTGTCGATCGGCCGGTCGCGCACCGGGGTCGGCTCGTCCGGGACGGCGTCCTCGGTCTCGCCGGGGTGCTGGAGCGGCTGGAGGTCGGCCTGGCCGTAGGGGTTCGGCCGCACCGAGACGACGTAGTGCGCCAGGCCCGCGCCGTAGAAGAGCACCTCGGTCTCGCCCCGGGAGCGGTGACCGGCGATGCCCATCGTGCGCACCGCCTCGACGTCGTCGGGGTGGATGAAGCTCCCCTTCGGCAGCAGGAACGACGAGATCACCTCGGCGTGCCCGTCGGCGCCCCCGTAGATCAGCGACGTGGCCACCACGTCGGCGTTGTGCAGGAAGGCGGCCTCGCTCAGGGCCAGCGAGACCATGTCGGAGGCGTCGGAGTTCTCGCTCATGTGCCGACCGGCGGCGAGCAGCGTCTTGCGCGGCCAGTGCCCGCCGTCGCGGTGGTACGCCCAGGTCGAGGTGGTGCCGCTCTTGGGCGCGAGGTGGGTCGGGTCGCTGAACCGGACGGCGGGGGCGAAGTGCTCCCCCGCGAGCTGCACGAGCAGGTCGTCGTCGGCCCCGGCCACGGTGGCCGCCCGTCCGCGCAGCTCGGCGAAGTTCGCGGTCGGGTGCTCCGCCAGCCACCCCGTCAGCTCGACGTGCGCGGGCGTGCCGGAGTGGTCGCGCGCGGGCCGGACACCGCGCGTGCGGCGGTAGCGCGCCGAGCCGTCGGGGTGCTCGGCGACCAGCTCGTAGGTGTAGCCGTCGTAGCCGAAGCCCGGTGCCGCGGGACGCGTCTCGCCCGCGCCGAACACCAGTTCCTCGTCGACCACCACCCGCACCCGGTGCTCGTCGGTCACGCTCCGCACCGCGACGATCTTCACTGAGCCCTCCAAGGCGGTCCCGGGCCCCCGTCGGTGCCCACGGTGACATCGGACCGGGCGGCGCGGCGAGGGATACCGCCGCCGGCCACCACCACCTGATCGGCCCAACGGCGGACCGCACCGTTGCGGGGTCCGCCACCCGCGCGGAGTTCATTAGCTACCCGAACGATCCGGTACTAGGCTTGCCGCATGGAGTTCCGACGCCTCGGCCGCAGTGGCCTGAACATCAGCGAGATCTCGTACGGCAACTGGCTCACCCACGGTTCCCAGGTCGAGGAGGACCAGGCGACGGCCTGCGTCCGGGCCGCGCTCGACGCGGGCATCACCACGTTCGACACCGCCGACGTCTACGCCAACACCAAGGCCGAGTCGGTGCTGGGCCGGGCGCTGGCGGGTCAGCGCCGCGAGTCGCTGGAGATCTTCACGAAGGTCTTCTGGCCCACCGGTCCCGGCGGCCCCAACGACAAGGGCCTCGGCCGCAAGCACATCATGGAGTCGATCAACGGCTCGCTCAAGCGCCTGCAGACCGACTACGTCGACCTCTACCAGGCCCACCGGTACGACAAGTCCGTGCCGCTGGAGGAGACGATGCTCGCCTTCGCCGACCTCGTGCGGCAGGGCAAGGTGCTCTACATCGGCGTCTCGGAGTGGAACGCCGACCAGATCGCCCGCGGCGCGGCGCTGGCGCGCGAGCTGAACGTGCCGTTCATCTCGAACCAGCCGCAGTACTCGATGCTGTGGCGCGTCATCGAGTCGCAGGTCGTCCCCACCTCCGAGCGCGAGGGCATCAGCCAGATCGTGTGGTCGCCCATCGCCCAGGGCGTGCTGACCGGCAAGTACCAGCCGGGTCAGCCCGTGCCGGAGGGTTCGCGGGCCACCGACGAGGCGGGCTCGAAGTTCATCCAGCGCTTCCTGCGCGACGAGGTGCTGACGAAGGTCCAGCAGCTCAAGCCGCTGGCCGAGGAGGCCGGCCTGACGCTGGCCCAGCTCGCCGTCGCGTGGGTCCTGCAGAACCCGAACGTGGCCAGCGCGATCATCGGCGCGTCCCGCCCGGAGCAGGTGCACGAGAACGTCAAGGCCGCCGGCGTGAAGCTGGAGGCGGAGCTGCTGGAGAAGATCGATCAGGTGCTGGAAGGCGTCGTGGAGACCGACCCCCGGTTCACCGTCACGCCCTGACGCGGACCCGGTGCGGGCGGGGTACCCGTCGCGGTGCCCCGCCCGTCAGTCGGCGTCGATCTGGTAGACGAGCTGGTAGCGCTCGCTGCTCAGGGTGATGAAGTTGACCTCGACCGCGCGGTCGCCCGCGAAGGCGACCCGGACCACCTGGATCACCGGGAAGCCGAACGGGACCTGCAGCAGCTCCGCCTCCCGCGGCCGGGGCGATCGCGCCGACACCACCTCGGTGAAGTGCGTCAGCCCGAAGCCCATCTCCTCCAGCCGCGCGTAGGTCCCGCCCGGTCCGGTGTCGGCCTCTTCGAGCCGTGTGCCACCGGCGATCTCGGCGGGCAGGTACGACACGGCCAACTGCACCACTTCGCCGTCGGCGCGCATCACCCGATCGCGCACGACCACCTCGGGGTCCCGGGCGGGGTCCAGCTCGAGGTAGGAGCGGACCTCTTCACGCGCCCGCTCCCGCCCGACCTTCACCGTGACGGCGGGTGTCCACCTCCCGGCCGCGGCGTCGGACAGGAACGTCCCGCGCCCCTCGGTGCGCTCGGCCTTGCTCAGCCGGTTGCGGGCGAGCCGGACGATCGGCTTCCGCTCCGACACGAACCACCCCTTGCCGACCGCGCTCAACACCAGCCCCTCCGCCCGCAGCTGGTCGATCGCGTTCTGGACGGTCTGCCGGGCCACCCCGAAGCGGCTCATCAGCTCGCTTCCGGAGGGCAGTCGCTCGCCGGGCCCGTAGACGCCCCGGTCGATCTCACGCCGGAGTTCCTCGGCGATCTCCACCCACGGCTTCATCCGCACCATCACTCCATCGTAGAACCTATCTAGACACCTCTGCGCCCACTGTGTACGTTCAGCGCCATCGACCTATCTAGATAGCAAGACCGGTCGGTCTGATCATGTGGGCACGTGAGGATGGAAGAGGTTGTCACGAATGGTGATGCAGTCGCCCGACGCGGTCGAGCAGACGTCGTACGTCAGGGTCACGGAAGGGGTGCGGTTGACCGAGTCCGTCACCGCCGACGGTGACTACGAGATCAGCTTCGGCACGGCGGCGACCCTGGCGCTGACGCCCGGGGCGGCCGAGGAGCTGTACCGGGTGCTCGGCACGCGGATCGCGGAACTGCGGCGGCTCGCGGCCTGACCGACGTGACGCGCCCCCGCCCCGGCTACTCGGCCGGGGCCAGGGACATCGGGCCGTAGACCTCCGACTCGCTGCGCAGCAACGTCACCTGCGCGACGCCCGCCTCCCGCAGCTCGACCCACGCCCCGCCGAACCAGTCCTCGGCCGCGGTCTGGTCGGGGAAGGTCACGGCCGGGCCGTCGACCTCCTGCCCCTGCTCGTCCTGGTACCGCCACCGGTACTCCACGACGACCTCCTCGCACCGCTCCGGACGGGTAACGTTCCCGGTCAGGCTATGTCCTCTCGGAACGGTTGGGGTGCGGTGTGACGCGTCGGACACTGGTGTTGGGCGGGGCGCGTTCGGGCAAGTCCGCGCACGCCGAGGGCCTGCTCGCCGAGGACGTCGTCACCTACGTCGCCACCGCGCGCCGCTACCCCGACGACGCCGACTGGGAACTGCGCATCGCCCGGCACGTCGCCCGCCGCCCCACCACCTGGACCACGGTCGAGGCACCCGCGCCCGGCGACCTGATCGCCCTGCTCACGGCCACCAGCGAGGTCGACCCGCCGATCCTGGTCGACGACATCGCCACCTGGCTCAACGGCGTGCTGGACGACGCCGGGGCGTGGGAGGGCCACGGCATCGTCCAGGTGGAGGAGGAGTGCGCCGCGCTGGTCCGAGCGGTCGCCGGCACGCGCGCCCGGTTGGTCCTGGTCTCTGCGGAGGTCGGGCTGGGCGTCGTGCCCGGCACCCACTCTGGCAGGCTCTTCCGCGATCACCTCGGCTCGCTCAACGCGCGGCTGGCCGAGGTCTGCGACGAGGTGCTGCTGGTCGTCGCCGGAATCCCACTGCGACTGCGCGAACCCGGAGGTAGTCGGTGACCATCGAGTTCCCGTCCGTCGAGCCGCCGAGCGAGCACGTGCGCACCGAGGCGCTGGCCCGGCACGCCGTGCTCACCAAGCCCGTGGGCTCGCTGGGCAGGCTGGAGGAGCTCGGCGCGTGGGTGGCGGCCTGCCAGGGCGAGTGCCCGCCCCGGCCGTTCACCCGGCCCCGCGTGGTGGTCTTCGCGGGCGACCACGGCGTGGCCAAGCACGGCGTCTCGGCCTACCCGCCCGAGGTGACGGGCCAGATGGTCGCGAACTTCCTGGCCGGCGGCGCGGCCGTCAACGTCCTGGCGAACGTGTCCGGCGCGACGGTCCGCGTGGTGGACCTCTCGGTCGACTCCGACACCGCCGTGGGCGACCTGAAGGTCCGCCGGGGCTCGGGCTCCATCGACCGCGAGGACGCCCTCACCCGCGAAGAGGCCGAACGGGCCGTCGAAACGGGCCGCAAGCTCGTGGACGACGAGGTCGACGGCGGCGCGGACCTGCTCATCGCGGGCGACATGGGCATCGGCAACACCACCCCCGCCGCCGTCCTGATCGCGGCCCTCACCGGCTCCGAGCCGGTCGCCGTGGTCGGCCGCGGGACGGGCGTGGACGACCAGGGCTGGATGCGCAAGACCGCCGCCATCCGCGACGCCCTCCGCCGCGCCCGCCCGGTCATCAACGACCCGGTCGCGCTGCTGGCCACGGCGTCGGGCGCGGACCTCGCCGCCATGGCCGGCTTCCTGGCCCAGGCCGCGGTCCGCAAGACCCCCGTCATCCTCGACGGCGTGGTGGTCGGCGCGGCCGCCGTCGTCGCCGAGGAACTGGCACCCGGCGCCCGGGACTGGTGGGTCGCGGGCCACCGCTCCGCCGAGCCGGCGCACACCCTGGCCCTGGGCCACCTGAGCCTGGAACCGCTGCTGGAGTTCGGCATGCGCCTGGGCGAGGGCTCCGGCGCGGTGGCCGCGCTCCCGCTGGTGGTGATGGCGACGCGCATCCTGGCCGAGATGGCGACCTTCGACAGCGCGGGCGTCTCCGGACCGGCCTGATGCGCCTGGCGCTGTCCTGGCTGACCGTCCTGCCCCTCCGCGTCGGCTCGGCAGAAGTCGACGCCAGGGCGGCCGGGAGGGCCATCGCCTTCGCCCCGTTCGTCGGCCTCCTGCTCGGAGCAGCCGCCGCCGCCCTGCTCCGACTGCCGCTGCCCGACCTGCTCAAGGGCTTCCTGGTCGTCGGCTTCCTCGCCCTGGCCACCCGGGGGATGCACCTGGACGGCCTCGCCGACACCGCCGACGGGCTGGGCTGCTACGGCCCGCCGGAACGCGCCCTGGCCGTCATGAAGGACGGCGGAGCCGGCCCCTTCGCCGTCGTGGCGCTGATCGTCGTGCTGGGCGCGGAAGCCGCCGCCCTGCCGGCGGTCGACTGGCGGACCGTCCTCCTGGCCCTGACCACCGGCCGGGCCGCGTTCGTCCTCTGCTGCCTGAGGGGTGTCCCCGCCGCCCGCCCGGAGGGCCTGGGAGCCCTCGTTGCCGGCACCCAACCACTGTGGACGGCCGTCGCCTGGTGGGCGGCCCTCACCGGGGCCGCCTTCTTCGTCCACCCCTGGCTGGGACCGGCGAGCACCGTCGCCGCCGCCGCCCTGGTCCTCCTGCTGATCCGCCACACGACGAAGCGGTTCGGCGGGATCACCGGCGACGTCCTGGGCGCGGCCTGCGAGACGGCGACCCTCGCCGTCCTGGCCGTCAACGCGCTGTGACCGGCCAGTCCGGCTCGACGCGACCCCGAGCCGGACCCGTCCTGGCCGAACCCGACCCGACGATCAGTCGAGCCGCGTCATCCAGCCGTGCGAATCCTCGACCAACCCCTGCTGGATGCCGGTCAGGTGGTTGCGCAACCTCATCGTCACGTCCCCGGTCCGCCCACCCGAGATCGAGAACTCGCCTTCGGCGTGCTTCACGTGCCCGACCGGCGTGATGACCGCCGCCGTGCCGCAGGCGAACACCTCGGTCAGCTCACCGGACTCCGCCTTCTTCTCCCACTCCTCGGTGGAGATCCGCCGCTCCTCGACCCCGTACCCGAAGTCGGCGGCCAACCGCAGCAGCGAGTCGCGGGTGATCCCGGGCAGCAGCGCACCGGACAGCTCCGGCGTCACGACCCGCGCGTCGTCACCCGAGCCGAGGACGAAGAACAGGTTCATCCCGCCCATCTCCTCGACCCACCGCCGCTCCACGGCGTCCAGCCAGACGACCTGGTCGCAGCCCTGCTCGGCGGCCTGCGCCTGCGCCACCAGCGACGCCGCGTAGTTGCCGGCGAACTTGGCCGCGCCCGTGCCGCCCGGCGCGGCCCGCACGTACTCGGTCGACAGCCACACCGTCACCGGCCGCAACCCGCCCGCGAAGTACGACCCGGCGGGCGAGGCGATGAGCACGTACAGGTACTCCTTCGCCGGCCGCACGCCCAGCCCCTTCTCGGTCGAGATGAGGTAGGGCCGCAGGTACAGCGACTCCTCGGGGATCGACGGCACCCAGCGCTCGTCGACCGCCAGCAGCTCCCGGATCGAACCGAGGAACAGCTCGTCGGGCAGTTCGGGCATCGCCATCCGGCGGGCCGACGCGCGGAAGCGCTCGGCGTTCGCCTCGGGGCGGAAGGACGCGATCGAACCGTCGGGCCGGCGGTAAGCCTTGAGCCCTTCGAAGATCGCCTGGCCGTAGTGCAGCACCATGGCCGCCGGGTCCAGCTCCAGCGAGTGGTAGGGCTCGACGACGGCGTCGTGCCAGCCCTGCTCCTGGTTCCAGCGGATCGTCACCATGTGGTCGGTGAAGTGCTGCCCGAAGCCCGGCTTGGCGAGTACCTCCGCAACGCGCTCCGGGGTCGCCGGCTGCGGGTTGGGGGTCCGGGTGAAAGGCAACGCGGTCGTCATGGCAGCACGATAGCCGCCGGTGGGACGTCAGAAAATCGCCGTCCCGACGCTCGGACATCCGACCATCCGAACGGGGGCCGCGGCGCTCACCGCACGCCCGCCCCCCGGCGGGTCCGGACGCGACCCAGCGCGAGCAACCCGGTACCGACCGCGAGCCCCGCCCCGGTGATCACCAACGCCGACGCGGGCGCGCTCATCGCGAGCAGCACCGACACCCCGAGCCCCAGGCACGCCGTCCGCATGGGCCACGTGCGGTCCTCCTGCAACAGCACCCGCGCCGAGGCGTTCGTGAAGCCGTAGTAGAACGCCGTGCCGCACGCGCCGACCGCCAACGCCGTCGACGGCGGCAGCACCACCACCGCGCCGACCGCCAGCGCCGCGCCGACGACCTCCAGCGGCCACGCCGCCCGGATCGCCGGCAGGTCACCCGTCTCCGTCATCCCGACGAGCGTCCGCCGCGCCGACGCCAGCACGAAGAACAGCGACGACACCGCCGCCACGGCCGCGCCGACCGCCAGCACCGGCAGCAGCCACCGCCCGTCGGCCACGACCAGCGCGTCCCGCAGCGGCGCGGGCGACAGGGCCAGCCGCGCCGCCCCGAGCTGCCGCAGCACGCCCGCGCCCACCGCGGTGGTGACCAGCAGCACCACGCCGACCACCACGGGCACCGCGAAGTGCAGCACCCGCGCCGGGAACACCGGGTCACCGGCTCGCGGCGCGGTGACCCGCTCGAAGCCGACGAACGCCGCGAACATCAGCAGCGCCGCGCCCATGAGCCCGTCGAACCCGGGCTCCTCCCCCACCACCGGGGGGTTCTCCGGCGGTGCCACGGAGAAGCACACCAGCGCCACCAGCACGAGCACCGCGAGCACCACGACCACCGCGGCCACGCTGAGCCCGACGCTCCACCGCACCCCGGCCGCGCCCAGCGCCGCCGTCACCGCGATCAACCCGACCGCGGCGAGCACCCGGTGCTCCGGGACGACGTACGCACCGAACACCCCGGCCAGCGCGGCGGCCATGCCCGCCCTGCCGACCAGGTGGGCGCTCGCGCCGATGCGCGCGGGCCACGGCCCGAGCTGGTTGCGGATGTAGGCGTACCCGCCGGGGGCGTCGGGGTAGGCGCGGTGCTGGTCCGCGGTCGAGAACGCGCTGCACAGCGCGGCCACCGCGGCCAAGACCAGACCGGGGAGGAACCAGGGGCCCGCCAGGGCGGCGGCGGGGGCGAAGCCGGCGAAGACACCGGCCCCCAGCGTCGCGCCGAGTGCGAGCGCCACGGCCCCGGCACGGGGCGTGATTGTCACCGGTACACAGTCCCAGATCAACCGAGTGACCGCTAACGCCCGCCCAGTCGACGGCCATTCGTGTTAATTGTTACTCATTGCTATCGAAGGTGCGACGGGCATGGGTGTGAACGAGACCTTTAGCATTCGTCACGATCCACCCCCATCCCGCCGCACGACCAGGAAGCGCCGGGAGGACCCCGTCAAGGAGCCGCAGTGACCGCGCCGAAACTGGCCATCACCGACAGTGACCCGAGCAGCACCACCGCCGACGCCGTGGTGGTGGGCACACTCCAGGGACCGGACGGCCTGGCCCTCGCCGCCGGGTCCGAGGCCGTGAACGCCGCGTTCGACGGCGCGCTGCTGGACGTGCTCGACGCCGTCGGCGCGAGCGGCAAGGCCGACGAGGTGGTCACCGTGCCCTCGCTCGGCAAGCTCGCCGCCCGCGTCGTGGTCGCCGTCGGCCTGGGCAAGCCCGCCGCCGACGGCTCGGTCACCGAGGAGCAGGTGCGCCGCGCGTCCGGAGCCGCCGCCCGTGCCCTGTCCGGCCGCAAGCGGGCCGTCACCACGCTGTCCGCGCTGCACCTCGGCCCGGCCGCCGAGGGCACCCTGATGGGTGCCTACGCGTTCACCGCCTACAAGTCGAACAAGGGCGACGGCCCGGTCGCGCGCGTCGACCTCGTCGCGCCCGCCGAGGGCAACGTCCGGGCGCACCGGGCGACGCTGAAGGCGTCCACCGCGATCGCCGAGGCCGTCACCGCGACCCGCGACCTCGTGAACACCCCGCCGAACGACCTGTTCCCGGCCTCGTTCGCCGAGCGCGCCGCCGCACTGGCCAAGGCCGAGGGCCTGGAGGTCGAGGTGCTGGACGAGAAGGCGCTGCGCAAGCAGGGCTTCGGCGGCATCCTCGGCGTCGGCGGCGGCTCCAGCCGGCCCCCGCGCCTGGTGCGCATCACCTACCGCGGCCCGAAGGCGGGCAAGAAGGTCGCGCTGGTGGGCAAGGGCATCACCTTCGACACCGGCGGCATCTCCATCAAGCCGGCCGCGGGCATGGACGAGATGACCTCGGACATGGGCGGCGCGGCGGCCGTGATCGCCACCGTCGTGCTGGCCGCGAAGCTGAAGTTCCCGCTGGAGGTCACCGCGTGGGCCCCGATGGCGGAGAACATGCCCTCGGGCACCGCCTACCGGCCCGGCGACGTGCTCACCATGTACGGCGGCAAGACCGTCGAGGTGCTCAACACCGACGCCGAGGGCAGGCTGATCCTGTCCGATGCGATCGTGCGCGCCTGCGAGGACGCCCCCGACTACATGATCGAGACGTCCACGCTGACCGGCGCGCAGGTCGTGGCGCTGGGCAAGCGGACCGCCGGCGTCATGGGCACCGAGGACTTCCGCGACCGGGTGGCCTCGCTCGGGCGCGCGGTGGGCGAGCAGGCGTGGGCCATGCCGCTGCCGGACGAGCTGCGCGGCGACCTGGACTCGAAGGTGGCCGACATCGCGAACGTGGCCGGGCACCGGTTCGGCGGGATGCTCGCCGCGGGCGTGTTCCTGCGCGAGTTCGTGGCCGAGGGCGTGGCCTGGGCGCACATCGACGTGGCCGGGCCGTCGTTCCACACCGGCGGGCCGTACGGGTACACGACCAAGGGCGGCACCGGCGTCCCGGTGCGCACCCTGGCGGCGGTGCTCGCGGACATCGCGGCGAAGGGCTGACCCCGGGCGGACCGACCGGGGCGCGCCCGCCCGCGCCCCGGTCAGTCCGCGATGCTGATCACCTGCCGCACGGTCCCCGGGTCGGCCAGGCAGCGCAGGACCAGCGCCGCCAGGTCGGCGCGCGACACCCGCACCCCGCCCCGCACGTTGACGCCCACCGCCGTGCGGTAGGCGTCCGTGCGCGGCCCGTCCGTGAGCCGCGGCGGGCGCAGGATCGTCCACTCCAGACCGCTCGCGCGCACCACGCCCTCCATCCGCGCCATGTCGGCCCACGGGTGCTTGAGCACCTGCCGCACCACCGGCTTGACGAGGTAGCGGGTGAGGGCGTCGTCACCCTCGGTCACCATGCCGCTGTTGCTGACCACGAGCAGCCGGGACGCGCCCCGCGCCCGCATCGCCCGGACCAGGGCGTCGGTGCTGTCGGTCTGCACGGACGTGGGCCGCCGGATCGACCGCGAACCGATCGCCGACACGACGGCGTCCGCACCGGCGACGTGCGGGCCGAGCGACCCGGGGTCCATCACGTCCGCCACCGCGTCGCGCCCGTTCGGCGTGCGCACGACGGCGGTGACCTCGTGGCCCGCCTCGCGCGCCAGCTCCACGATCTTCGTCCCCGTGCCCCCGCTGGCACCCAGAACGGTGATCCTCATGCCGGTCTCCCAGGTTGGTGAGTGCTCACTAACCACTAGGGTAGCCCCATGACGACCACACGCGACCGCATGCTCGACGCGGCGGCCCACGTCATGCGCACCAAGGGGCTCGCCCGGGCGACGACGAAGGAGATCGCCAAGGCGGCGGGCTTCTCGGAAGCGGCGCTGTACAAGCACTTCGCGGACAAGACGGAGCTGTTCCTGGCGGTGCTCAGGGAACGCGCGCCGAGCGACCTCGCCGGGCTGCTGGCGTCACTGGAGGCCGGGCGCGGTGACGTGCGGGAGACGTTGGCCGACATCGCGCGGGCCGCGGTCGCGTTCTACGTCGAGACGTTCCCGATCGCCGCGTCGATCTTCTCGGAACCGGCGTTGCTGGCCGCGCACCGGGAGGCGCTGCGAGCGCACGGGGTCGGCCCCGCGACCGTGCCGCTGACGCTCGCCCGGTACCTGGCGGCGGAACGGGAGCTGGGGCGGCTGCCTGCGGGGCTGGACCCGGGCGCGGCGGCGGACCTGCTGCTGGGCGCGTGCCACTACCAGGTGTTCCTGGGGTTCTTCTCCGACCGGCCCGCGGACCCGGAAGCGCTGGTCGGCACGTTGTGGGCCGGGCTGGGGCAGACCTGACCGACGAGCCCGCCGGGACGCCTCAGCCCTGGTTCTTGCGCCGCGAGTACTCGCGCATCCGCTTCGGGTAGCCCACGATCCCCGCGTCGTAGATCGGGATCTCCAGCTTCTTGGCCAGCCGCTTCGCGCCCTCCGTGCCGTCGATGCGGCGACGGGTCCACTCGCCGTCGTGCGCGACCAGCACCACCGTGGTCTCCGTCACGGTCGTCTTCGGCTCGACGTACGCCTCCACGCCCCGGCGCGCGGCGGCCCACCGCTCCAGGTGGCCGGTGTCCGTCGACGTGGCCGGTCGCAGCACTCCAGGCCGCTTCTTCCTGCGAAAACGGTCGAACAGCCCCACCGGGCCACCTCCTGCAAGGACTTCTGCCGACCATGGTGCCGGCGCGGGTGTGAAGGCAGGGGCAAATCGCCCGGAGACCGACACCGCGTCGCGGCCGTTCGCGCGGTAGTGACAAGATGGCAACCACACGCGCGCACCCGCGCGGAGTAAGGCATCAAGCTCTCCAGGGAGATTCCGTGACCGACACCTCCGCCGACCTTGTGATCCTCGGTGGCGGCTCGGGCGGCTACGCCTGCGCGTTCCGCGCGGCCGAGCTCGGCCTGTCCGTCATCCTGGTCGAGAAGGACAAGCTGGGGGGCACGTGCCTGCACCGCGGCTGCATCCCCACCAAGGCGCTGCTGCACGCGGCGGAGGTCGCGGACAACGCCCGCGAGGGTGACCAGTTCGGCGTGAAGTCCTCGCTGGAGGGCATCGACATCGCGGGCGTCAACTCCTACAAGGACGGCGTGGTCGGCCGGCTCTACAAGGGCCTCCAGGGCCTGGTCAAGGCGAACAAGGTGACCCTGGTCGAGGGCGCGGGCACGTTCGTCGGCCCGAACGCCGTCGAGGTCGACGGGCAGCGCTACACCGGCAAGAACGTCGTGCTGGCGACCGGTTCGTACGCCCGCAGCCTGCCCGGCCTGGAGATCGGCGGTCGGGTCATCACCAGCGACCAGGCGCTGAACCTCGACTTCATCCCGGAGAAGGTCGTCGTGCTCGGCGGCGGCGTGATCGGCGTCGAGTTCGCCAGCGTGTGGGCCTCCTTCGGCGCGGACGTCACCATCGTCGAGGCGCTGCCCCGCCTGGTCCCGGCCGAGGACGAGTACGCGTCCAAGCAGCTCGAGCGGGCGTTCCGCCGGCGCGGCATCAAGTTCAAGACCGGCGTGAAGTTCACCGGGGCCACCCAGGGCGACTCGGGCGTGTCGGTCACCCTGGAGTCCGGTGACGTGCTGGAGGCCGACCTGCTGCTGGTCGCCGTCGGCCGCGGCCCGAACACCGCGGGCCACGGCTACGAGGAGGCCGGCGTCGCGCTGGAGCGCGGTTTCGTCGTCACCGACGAGCGGCTGCGCACCAACCTGCCCGGCGTGTACGCCGTCGGCGACGTCGTGCGCGGCCTGCAGCTCGCGCACCGCGGCTTCCAGCAGGGCATCTTCGTCGCCGAGGAGATCGCCGGGCAGAACCCGAAGGTCATCGACGAGGCGGGCATCCCGCGCGTCACCTACTGCAAGCCCGAGGTCGCCTCGGTCGGCCTCACCGAGGCCGCGGCCAAGGAGAAGTACGGTTCGGTCGAGACGTTCGTCTACGACCTCGCGGGCAACGGCAAGAGCCAGATCCTGAAGACCGCCGGCGGCGTCAAGCTCGTGAAGGCGCCCGACGGCCCGGTGGTCGGTGTCACCATGGTCGGCGAGCGGGTCGGCGAGCTGATCGGTGAGGCCCAGCTCATCTACAGCTGGGAGGCGTACCCCGAGGACGTGGCTCCGCTGATCCACGCCCACCCGACCCAGACAGAAGCCCTCGGCGAGGCTTTCCTCGCCTTGGCCGGCAAGCCGCTGCACGTGCACGGCTGACCGTCGCACCCCAGTCAGCCGATCCCCGACCCACGCACGAGGAGTCAGCGAACGATGGCCTTCTCCGTCCAAATGCCCGCACTCGGCGAGAGCGTCACCGAGGGCACGGTCACCCGCTGGTTGAAGCAGGAGGGTGACCGCGTCGAGGTCGACGAGCCCTTGCTCGAGGTGTCCACCGACAAGGTCGACACCGAGATCCCGTCGCCCGCCGCGGGCGTGCTCCAGAAGATCGTCGCCCAGGAGGACGAGACCGTCGAGGTCGGCGCGGAGCTCGCCGTCATCGGTGACGGCTCCGACTCCGGGGGCTCGTCCGACACGTCCGACTCGACCACCGGTGACGCGACCGCGCCGGCCGAGGAGGCGCAGCCCGAGCCGCAGTCCCAGCCGGAGCCGGAGGCCGAGGCCGAGCCGGAGCAGGCCACCCCGTCGTCCGCCGGGTCGTCCTCCGGGTCGGGTTCGGCCGAGGGCACCCCGGTGACGATGCCCGCGCTGGGCGAGAGCGTCACCGAGGGCACCGTCACCCGGTGGCTCAAGGCCGTCGGCGACTCCGTCGAGGTGGACGAGCCGCTGCTGGAGGTGTCCACCGACAAGGTCGACACCGAGATCCCGTCGCCGGTCGCCGGCACGCTGCTGGAGATCACCGCCGGCGAGGACGAGACCGTCGAGGTCGGCGGGAAGCTCGCCGTGATCGGTTCCGGCTCGCCCGCGGCGCAGGAAGCGCCCAAGCCGGCTCCGACCCCGGAAGCGCCGAAGCCCGAGCCCAAGCAGGAGCCGGCCCAGCAGGAGCCGGAGCAGGAGGCGCCGAAGCAGGAGGCGCCGCGTCCGGAGCCGAAGCAGGAGGCCCCCAAGGCCGAGCCCAAGCACGAGGCCCCGTCCGACGAGTCCGCCAACGGCGCGCCGTACGTGACGCCGCTGGTGCGCAAGCTCGCCTCGGAGAACGGCATCGACCTGTCCACGCTCAAGGGCACGGGCGTCGGCGGCCGCATCCGCAAGCAGGACGTGCTCGCCGCCGTCGAGGCCGCCAAGGCCCCGAAGCAGGAGGAGGCGCCGAAGCCCGCCGCCGCCGCGTCCGCGCCGGCCCAGCGGGTCGCGTCCGCGCCGGCCGACACCAGCGGCAAGCGCGGCACGGTGCAGAAGCTGCCCCGGCTGCGGCAGATCGTGGCCCAGCGCACCCGCGAGTCGTTGCAGGTCTCGGCGCAGCTCACGCAGGTGTTCGAGGTGGACGTCACCAAGATCGCCCGCCTGCGCAACCGCGCCAAGGCTGCGTTCGAGCAGCGCGAGGGCACGAAGCTGACGTTCCTGCCGTTCTTCGCCAAGGCGGCGGTCGAGGCGCTCAAGCAGCACCCGGTGCTCAACGCCTCGATCGACGAGGAGAAGAAGGAGGTCGTGTACCACGGTGCCGAGCACCTGGGCATCGCGATCGACACCGAGCGCGGCCTGCTCAACGCGGTCATCGCGAACGCGGGCGACCTGAACCTGGCCGGCCTGTCGCACAAGATCGGCGACCTGGCGGCGCGGGCGCGGGCCAACAAGCTCACGCCCGACGAGCTGACCGGCGGCACGTTCTCGCTGACGAACCTGGGCAGCAACGGCGCGCTGTTCGACACCCCGATCATCCAGCAGCCGCAGGTCGGCATCCTGGGCGTCGGCGTGGTGAAGAAGCGCCCGGTGGTGATCACGGACGAGAACGGCGACGACACCATCGCCATCCGCTCCATGGCGTACCTCGCGCTGACCTACGACCACCGGCTGGTCGACGGCGCGGACGCCGGTCGGTTCCTGACCACGGTCAAGAACCGGTTGGAGGAGGGGTCGTTCGAGGCCGACCTCGGCCTGTGAGGTCCTAGGCCGCGAGGCCGTACGCCGGAAGCCGCTCCCGGGATCGGGGGCGGCTTCCGGCGCGTCCGGGGTCCGGCGGGTGCGGCGGACCGGGTCGCCGGTGTGCGACCGGTGCCCCGCTGCGAGACGATCACCCCATGCGTGTTGTGGTGGCGGGGTCGTCCGGGTTGATCGGCACCAGCGTGGTCGCCGCGTTGCGCGGTTCCGGGCACGAGGTCGTGCGGTTGGTCCGGCGGCGGGCGGCCGCGCCCGACGAGCGGGGCTGGGACCCGCCGGCGGGGCGGATCGACGCCGGTGCGCTGGACGGCGTGGGCGCGGTGGTCAACCTCTGCGGCGCGGGGGTCGCGGACAAGCGGTGGAGCGATTCGCGCAAGCAGGTGTTGTTGGACAGCCGCACGGTGCCGACGGAGGTGTTGGCGGCGGCGGTCGTGGAGCACGGGGTGCCCGTGCTGGTGAACTCCAGTGCCGTCGGCTACTACGGCGACACCGGTGACGACGTGGTGGACGAACAGGCCCCGGCGGGCAGCGGGTTCCTGGCGGGGCTGTGCCGGCGGTGGGAGGCGGCGACGTCGGCCGCCGAGGGGCGGGCCCGGGTGGTGCGGATGCGCACCGGGTTGGTGATCAGCCCGGCCGGCGGGTTGTTCGGGAAGATCCGGCCGTTGTTCGCGCTGTTCCTCGGCGGGCGGTTGGGCGACGGGCGGCAGTACATGCCGTGGATCTCGTTGGACGACGCGGTCGCGGCGATCCGGTTCCTGGTGGAGGACGACGAGGTCTCCGGAGCCGTCAACCTGACCGCCCCGAGCCCGGTGACGAACGCGGAGTTCACCCGGACGGTCGGGCAGGCGTTGCACCGGCCCACGCCGTGGGTCGCGCCGGCGTTCGCGTTGAAGGCGGTGCTGGGCGAGATGGCCGAGGAAGGGCTGCTGGCCGGTCAGCGGGCGGTGCCGCGGGTGCTCGAGCGGCACGGGTTCCGGTTCCTGCACCCGGCGCTCGGTGGGGCCGTGGCGGCCGCCGTCGAGAGGTGACGCGCGTGGTGGTCGGCGTCGCGCTGGCGCTGGCCTCGGTCGTGCTGGGCCTCACCGTGCGCCACCGGCCGCCCGGGGTGGACGAGTGGTTGCGGCACGGCGCGGTGGAGCTGGCCCCGGGGTTCGTGGGCGCGGCGACCGCGGTGAGCTTCGTGCTCAGCCCCGGCCTGGCGACGATCGCGCTGGCCTCGTTGGCGTTGCGGGCGTTCCTGGCGAAGGACCTGCTGCTGGCACGGGGTGCGGTGCTGCTGGCGGTGTGCTGGTCGACGGTGTTCGCGCGGTACTTCTACCAGCGGGTGCGGCCGATCGAGTTCGCGAAGTGGGCCTACCCGAGCGGGCACGTCACGGCGGTGACGGCGGTGGCGTTCACGGGGGTGGTGCTGTGCGCGTGGTTGAGCCGGCGCCACCTCCGGTCGGCCGTCGTGCTGGCCTGCGCGGCGGTGGTGCTGACGGCCGCCAGCCGCGTGGTGCTGGAGATGCACTGGTTCACCGACACGGTCGGCGCGGTGCTCGGGGTGGTGGGGGTCGGGCTGCTCGTCTCCAGCGCCCTGCGGCTGCTGCCCGCGGGCGTAGTGTCGAGGCGTGAGCAGTCCTGACCTCTCCTGCCGCACCTCGACGGACCCGGTCGAGGTGCGCGAGCTGGGCACCATCGACTACCTGGCCGCGTGGGACCTGCAACGGGAGCTCGCCGAGGCACGCGCGGACGGCGCGACCGGCGACACGTTGCTGCTGCTGGAGCACCCGCCCGTCTACACGTGCGGGCGGCGCACCGAGCCCGAGGAGCGGCCGCGGGGCGGCGACGTGCCGGTCATCGACGTCGACCGCGGCGGCAAGATCACCTGGCACGGCCCGGGGCAGCTGGTGGGGTACCCGATCGTGCGGCTGGCCGAGCCGATGGACGTCGTGCAGTACGTGCGGCGGCTGGAGCAGGCCCTGATCCACGTGTGCGACCAGCTCGGCGTCGTCACGGGCCGGGTCGAGGGGCGCAGCGGCGTGTGGGTCCCGGCCGACGACAGGGGCGTGGAGCGCAAGGTCGCGGCGATCGGCATCCGCGTGCAGCGGGGTGTGACGATGCACGGCTTCGAGATCAATTGCGATGCGGACCTGTCGGCGTTCGGCGACATCATCCCGTGCGGCATCCGGGACGCGGGCGTGGCGTCGCTGTCGCACGAGCTGGGCCGGGACGTGACGGTGGCCGAGGTGCTGCCGCTGGCGCGGCGGGCCGTGGTCGACGCGTTGAACGGCGACCTGCCGGTGACGGAGCGGACGTTGGAGCGGTCGCGGCCGGTGGCCCCGGGCGTGACGTTCGCGGTGCGGACGGGCTGACACCGGGCTGATCCCCTCCCTAGCATTCCGGAATTACGGATGACCGGAGGGGAGATCGTCGTGCTCCTGACTCGGCGGAACCTGTTGCAGGCGTGCGGGGTGGCCGGTGCCGCCGCGTTGCTGCCCGTCGGTGGGGCGGTGGCGGCTCCGGACGACTGGTTGGGGTGGTTACGCGCGCACCCCGGTGACGCGTGCGTGGTGCTGGACGACGGTCGGGGCGGGCGGGTCGCGCACCGGGCGCACGAACGGCAGCCGTTGGCGGCGGTCAGGCACGTCGTGCACCTGGCCGCGTACCGGCGGAGCGCCGTGGCCGCGGGCGAGCGGGTGTGCGTCGGCGAGTGGGAGCGGTACCACCTGGGGTTGGACGGCGGCGCGCACCAGGCGGCGTTGCGGGCGTTGGGGTTGCCGAGCTCGAACGGGGTGCGGGCGGACGACCCGCGGCGGTTCGTGGCGGTGGGCGACCTGGTGTCGGTGATGGTGGAGCACGGCGACTTCGCGGCGGGCGACTGGTTGCGGCGGCGGGTCGGGGTGGCGGGCCCGGCGTTCGGGGACGAGGTGCTGCGGCTCGTGCTGGGGCGGCCGGTGGGGGTCGAGCGGTACGTGGACGACCCGCGGCTCCGGTTGGAGGTGCTCGGGAGGTTCCCCGACGTGCCCCGGACGGACGAGGGGCTGCGCTCGTGGGCCCTCGGCACGTGGGCGGGCACGGCGGCGGAGGTCGGCCGGGCGTGCCGGGGCCTCGACGGCGCGGTGGTCGGGGTGCTGCCGGGCGTCGTGGCGGTCGGGGTCGGCGTGCGGTGGGAGGACGGCCGGGAGGGCGTCGCGGCGGTGCTCGCGCGGGGCGTCGACGAGGCGTGGGCGGGTCGGGCGCGGGAGCTGGCGGGGTTGGTCCGAACGGCCCTGGCGGAGCCCGCCGTCCTGCGGGGGTTCCACGTCGGCCTCTCGTAGGATCACGGCGGTGGACCTGGTGCAGCGACTGGCCGAGCTGGAACGGCGCGTGGCCGCGTTGGAGGGCGACGAGCCGGTGGCGGTCGCGTCGGGCGAGGGCGGCGAGCTGGGGTACGGCGGGCAGGTCGCGGTGGGCGACGGCCGGGTCTCGTGGCGGATCGACGTGACCCCGGAGCGCGCGCTGTCGTTGCCGGACCGGCCGCGCGTCGAGGTGCTGTCGGCGTTGGCGCACCCGGTCCGGGTGGAGATCGTGCGCGCGCTGCTCACCCGGGGCGGCCGGCCCGCGACGGAGTTGCAGCGGGCGGCCCGGCTGGGGTCGACCGGGCGGCTCTACCACCACCTGAAGGCGTTGACCGCAGCCGGCGTGGTGGAGCAGGACGAGCGCGGCGGCTACCGGTTGCGGCAGGCCGCGACCGTGCCCGTGCTCGTCCTGCTCACCGCCGCGTCGGACGTGGCCGGTCAGCTGCGCAGCTGAGGCGCCACGGCCGCCGCGATCAGCTCCACGTGGTCGAGGTCGGCGAGGTCGAGGACCTGGAGGTACGCGCGGCCGATGCCGGTCCGGTCCCGCCACGCGCCGAGCTTGTCGACCACCTCGTCGGGCGTGCCGGCGAGCCCGTTGCGGCGCAGCTCCTCCACGTCGCGGCCGATGGCGGCGGCACGGCGGGCGACCTCGGCGTCGTCGCGACCCACGCACACCACGAGGGCCGCGGACCGGGTGATCCCGGCGGGGTCGCGGCCGACGTCCGCGCACGCCGCGTCGACCCGGGCCAGCACCTCGACTGCCTTGTCCACCGGCTGGAACGGCAGGTTGAACTCGTCGGCGAACCGCGCGGCGAGCGCGGGGGTGCGCTTGCGGCCCGTGCCGCCGACCAGCACCGGGATCTTCCCGGCGGGCTTGGGCAGGGCGGGCGAGCCGGCGAGGCAGTAGTGCTCGCCGGTGAAGTCGTAGGTCTGCCCGACCGGCGTGGCCCACAGCCCGGTGATGATCTCCAGCTGCTCCTCGTACCGCTCGAAGCGCTCGCGCGTGTCGGGGAACGGCAGGCCGTAGGCGGTGTGCTCGGCCTCGTACCAGCCCGCGCCGAAGCCGAACTCGACCCGGCCGCCGGACATCACGTCCACCTGGGCCACCGAGATGGCCAGCGGGCCGGGGTGGCGGAAGGTGGCGGCGGTCATCAGCGTGCCCAGCCGGATCGTCGTCGTGTCGCGGGCCAGGCCCGCGAGCGTGATCCAGGCGTCGGTCGGGCCGGGCAGGCCGTCGCGGTCGCCCATCTTGAGGTAGTGGTCGGAGCGGAAGAACGCGCCGTAACCGGCGGCCTCGGCGGTGCGCGCCACCGCCAGCAGGTCCTCGTAGGTGGCCCCCTGCTGGGGCTCGGTGAAGATGCGGAGTTCCACCGCCTCGACGCTAGTCCGGCGGGTGGGCGGACCGCGATTCGAGCGGGGTCACCGGCGGCGTGACCGCGGGCGCTTCCCGTCGGGCGGGACGGGCAGGTCGGGCCGGACCCGCAGCCCCTCCACGACGCGGACGATGGTGCGCTCCACCTCGGCGCTGGTCTTGCGCGGGTCGGACGCGCCGGCGATCGTGCTCGCGCCCGCGGACAGCGCGCCGAACAGCAGCCGGCTCATGGTCTCGACGGGGAGCTGCTCCAGCTCGCCGGAGGTCACGAGCACCTCGATCGTGGAGCGCAGCAGGCCGTAGCTGAAGTGCTCCTCCGCCTCGCGCCAGCGCTCCCAGCCCATGACCACCGGCGCTTCGTGGATCACGATCCGCTGGTAGGAGGGCTCCAGGCAGAACCGCACGTACGCGCGCAGGCCGGCGATGGCGGTGTCCCACGGGTCGCCGGGCGCGCTGACGATCTCGCCGAGCTTCTCGATGAACTTGGTCTCGACCGAGTCGAAGGCGGCCTCGAACAACGCCTGCTTGCCGCTGAAGTGGTGGTAGAGCGCGCCCTTGGTGAGCCGCGCCCGCTTGGCCACCTCGTCCAGCGAGGTGCCCGCGTACCCGCGTTTGGCGAACAGCTCCACGGCGCTGTCCACGAGGGCCTGCCTCGTCGACTCCGAGTAGTCCAACCGCCTCGACCGCACTGTCACCACGTTCACAACCGTACGACATACCGACGGTACGTACCCGTGGTATGTTCGCTGCATCGGCCATACCGGCGGTATGCGAAAGACCTAGGGTATGACGCCGGTCACCACGAGAGGAGGGCGTGATCATGGGTTGGTCCGACTTCTACCGGCGGCGCGACGCTCTGGACGCCGTGCTCCGGACCGCGGCGGCGGACCCCGCGGCTCCCCTGGCGTTCGACCGGGACGTGTTCGCCACCGAGGACGAGCTGCTCCTCGCCCTGCACCACCGCTGGATGCAGCAGCTCACCGGGCGGCTCGGCACGGCCCTGGAGGACGACGACGACCGCGTGGGCACCGTCGCCCGCACGTGGCGGGCGCTGGCCGCGGAGCAGCCGGTGCTGCGCGCGGTGCTCGACGCGCACCTCACGTCCGCCGAGGCCGTCGAGCGCGAGCAGCGCATGCTGGCGCTGACCGCGGGCCTGGCGGAGCTGTCCGAGCCGCGCGCGGAGATCGCCCGGGTCGGCGCGGCGTTCGCGAACCTGGTCCGCACGCGGCCCGCCGCCGGGGCGGCGCTCGCCAAGAGCGCCTGATCGCCTGGTAGGTATTGAGCATGCCCAAGTGGATCGCCCGGAAGTGGGACATCGCGGACATCCCGGACCAGAGCGGGCGCACCGCCCTGGTCACCGGGGCCAACTCCGGCCTGGGCCTGCGCACCGCGGAGGTGCTGGCGGGCAAGGGCGCGCGCGTCCTGCTGGCCTGCCGCTCACCCGAACGCGGTGAGCGCGCGCTGGAACGCGTGCGCGCCACCGGCGGCGAGGCCGAGCTGGTGCGGCTGGACCTGGCCGACCTGTCGTCCGTCCGCGCCGCCGCCGACTCGGTGCGCGAGCGCACCGGCGACGCGCTGGACGTGCTGGTCAACAACGCGGGCGTGATGGCGGTGCCGCACGGCCGCACGGCCGACGGCTTCGAGCGCCAGTTCGGCACCAACCACCTGGGCCACGCCGCGTTGACGTGGCTGCTGATGCCCGCGCTGCGCCACCGGCCGGGCGCGCGGGTCGTGACCGTGTCCAGCGTGGCCCACCAGGTGGGCCGCCTCGACCTGGCCGACCCCAACTACGAGGTGCGCCGGTACCGCGCGTGGGACGCCTACGCCCAGTCGAAGCTGGCGAACCTGCTGTTCACGCGCGAGCTGGACCGGCGGACGCGGGCCGCGGGCGTGGACGTGACGTCCGTCGCGGCCCACCCCGGCATGACGGCCACCGAGCTGAGCGGCAACATGGCCCGCGCCAGGGGCAACGCGCTGCTGGGCCTCGGCGTGAGGGTCAGCGACTTCCTCTCCCAGTCCGTCGAGGTCGGTGCGTTGCCGCAGCTCTACGCGGCCACGTCGCCGGACGTGCGGCCGGGCGGCTACTACGGGCCGGACGGCTTCCGCGAGCTGCGCGGCCACCCCGCCCCGGCGAGGTCCTCGACGGCCGCCCGCGACGACCTCGCGGCCAGCCGGTTGTGGGACTTGACGGCCAAGCTCACGGGCGTCGCGCCGGACCCCTCGTGACGTAGGGTTGAGGTCGTGACCGTCGTACCTGAAGGTCGGAAGCTGCTGCGGCTGGAAGTCCGCAACAGCCAAACGCCCATCGAGAAGAAGCCCTCGTGGATCAAGACCAAGGCGAAGATGGGCCCCGAGTACCGGGAGCTCAAGGGCCTGGTCAAACGCGAGGGCCTGCACACGGTGTGCGAAGAGGCCGGTTGTCCCAACATCTACGAGTGCTGGGAAGACCGGGAGGCCACCTTCCTGATCGGTGGCGAGCAGTGCACCCGCCGCTGCGACTTCTGCCAGATCGACACCGGCAAGCCCGCCGACCTCGACCGCGATGAACCGCGTCGGGTGGCGGAGTCGGTGCAGGCCATGGGTCTGCGCTACTCGACCGTGACGGGCGTGGCCCGCGACGACCTGCCCGACGGTGGCGCGTGGCTGTACGCCGAGACCGTCCGGCAGATCCACGCGATGAACCCCGGCACGGGCGTCGAGCTGCTGATCCCCGACTTCAACGCGGTGCCCGAGCAGCTGGCCGAGGTGTTCTCGTCGCGGCCCGAGGTGCTGGCGCACAACCTGGAGACCGTGCCGCGCATCTTCAAGCGCATCCGGCCGGCGTTCCGCTACGAGCGGTCGCTGGAGGTCATCACCGCGGCCCGCGAGGCGGGGCTGGTGACGAAGTCCAACCTGATCCTGGGGATGGGCGAGACGCCGGACGAGGTCACCGAGGCGCTGCACGACCTGCACGACGCCGGCTGCGAGATCATCACCATCACGCAGTACCTGCGGCCCTCGCCCCGGCACCACCCGGTGGAGCGCTGGGTGAAGCCGGAGGAGTTCGTGACGCACAAGGAGACCGCCGAGGGCATCGGCTTCTCCGGCGTCATGGCCGGTCCCCTGGTCCGCTCGTCCTACCGCGCCGGCCGGCTGTACGCCCAGGCCGTGCAGAAGCGCGGCGACGTGCTGCCGGAGAACCTGCGCCACTTGCTGGAGGCCGGTGGCGCGGCGCAGGAGATCACCTCGCTGCTGTCGGCCCGCTGACCACCACGCCGTCCAGCGCCCGGACGTAGTCCGCACCGAAGGCGCTGGACGGCGTGTGCGCGCCCGGGGTCACGTCGGCGAGGTGTCGCACGGCCTTGACGACCGAGTCGGCGGTGAGGTCGTAGGCGTTGGGGCCGGTGAGCGCGGCCCGGACCCGGTTGCCGTCGTCGTCCCAGGCCTCGCCGAACACCTCGGAGCGGGTCCTGGCCCTGGTGGCGGCGCTCGGGCCGCCGATGCGCTTGGCCAGCGCCCGCCCCACCCGCTGTGCCGCGGCCGTGCGCAGGAGCGGCGCGGTGAGCGGCTGGAGGCGGCCCAGCGCGCCGGGGATCGTCGTGAACGTGGTGACGTTCGGGATGCCGGTGGACCGGTAGGCCGTGCTGACGTCGCCCCACGGGATCGCGCCGACCTCCCGCGGCCGGTCGCGGAAGTGCGCCGTGCGCCTGCGGTGGCCCAGCGGGACGTCGCGGATCTCCCCCGCCACCCTGGCCCGCCCGCCGCCGCCCGACCCCTCGACGGCGGTCATGGCCGTGCCGGCGCTGGCACCGCCTTGGACCACGAAGGCGAGGTCCAGGTGCGTGGCCGTGGGGAGGGCGTCGTGCAGCATGGCGGCGACGCAGTCGGTCGGCACGACGTCGAACCCGGCCCCGGGCAGCAGCACCACGCCGGCGCGCTTCGCGTCCTCGTCCCGCCGGCTGACGGCTTCGAAGACGTCGATCTCGCCGGTGATGTCGAGGTAGTGGGTCCGGCTCTCCAGGCAGGCGTCCACCATCGGCCGCGAGGTGGCCGAGAACGGCCCGGCGCAGTGCGCGACCGCGTCGACGTCGGCGAGGTGCCGTGCCGCCTCGTGGAGGCCGAAGGCGCGGTGCTCCAGGCCCAGCCGCTCGGCCAGGGGCCGCAGCTTCGCGGCGTCGCGCCCGGCCAGCACCGGCCGCAGCCCGCGCCGCACCGCCAGTTCCGCGACGAGTGTGCCGGTGAACCCGTATGCGCCGTAGACCACCCACTCCATGCGCTAGAACCTACTAGTAGGTAGCCAAGTGGAGGACCGCCGACGCGCCGGCAGGCTGCCCGCCAGGCAGACCAGGCCCACCGCGGTGACGGGAGCGGCCCACGCCAGCCGCTCGGCGCGCAGCCGGCCGCAGATCTCGACGTACGCGCCGCCCTCGGCCTCGACGGCGACGCGGTCGTACCCCATGCCCGCGCTGTTGCCGCAGGCGACCGCGACGCCCGACGGCGTGTCGACGGACAGGGGCAGCAGCGCGATCAACAACCCGGCCAGCGCGAACGCGGCACCGACCACCGCGGCGACCGTCCTGGGCGACATGCGAGGAAGTTACGCGTTCGCCGGGTTCCGGTACAGGGGGAGACCACGTGCGGCGACGCGGCGGGCGCACCTGATGGGCCATCCGGCCTACTGGGGCGAGCGGCCGGTCCGGTGCGCCGAGCGGTCCCCGCTCGCGGCGGAGCGATCGGCCCGACCATTCGCGGACGGGACAAATACCGGAAAGGTTCCGGGGCGCGATCACGCGAAAAAACGATAATCACCTAATCGAGTGACTTGCATTCCGATCGCCACACCCGATATGCGCAACCGGGTCTTTCGGAGCGCGTCTTCGCACCTCACCACCGGCGCGACCGCCCACCGCCGCTGGGCTCAGCCGCCTTGCCGCTCGCCGACGGGACACCCCGTTCCACCCGTCCGTGGGTCACGGTGAATGCGCCAGGCCGAACTCTCCCCGCGTCCCCGAAGAGGAGTTCCGACCACCGTGAAGAACGTCGACGACCCCGCCCTGCTGACCGCCCTGGAACGCCGACTGGCCGCCGCGCTGGGCGGCAGCACCCGGTTCGGCCGCCTGGCCCTGCGCTGGCCCGCCGCCGCCACCCACCGCGCCGCCCGCACGGTGGCGTTCCGCACGAACGACGTCGGCGGCTACGGCCCGCTCCCCCTGGGTCGCGACCTGGACGTCACCACCGTCACCAGGCGGTTCGCGAGAATCCCCGAGTTCGCCAGGACGGACGAGCTGAAACAGTCGCGCGTGATCCCGTGCGCCGACCACGCCCGCGAAGAACTGCTGACCCCGCCGATCCCCCTGGACCACTGGATCACCTTCGAGACCACCCTGGGCCACCGCACCTACCGCCTCCACGAGGGCCACTGGCGGGAAACCCCCCACCCGGGCCCGCCGACGTCGTCCCCCACGGTCCTGTGGACCTCGTCGGCCCCTGATCACGAGCACCTGATCAGACGACGGGCCTCCGTGCCGTGCGCCGAGGGCGCGCGAAACCCCTGAACCCCACCGTCACGGGTCGACGCCGGGCCGGTGGAGGGCGTCGAGCATGGGCCGGTCACCCGCCAACACGGTGGACCGGCACTCGTCCGTGGACGCCCGCAGCCACGCGGGAATGACCCGAGGGATGCCTGGAGCGGCGGGAAGCGCCCTCGGCACTTCACCTGCCTCGGCGAAGCCGTCGACCACCGCCAGGGCCGGCGCGGCGACGTGCGGGTGCACGTAGTCGTGGACGAAGGCACCCCGGTAGTCGAGGCGGTCCCGCCGGTACCCCGAGTCGCGCGGCGCGACCACGATCACCGGCGTGCCCAGCGCGATCGCAGCGGCCATCTCCCCGCCAACGCCCGAGCCGCGCCGCTCGCGTGCGTCCACCACCACGGCGGAGGCCGTGAGCACCTGATACATGTCACGGTCGAACTGGCCGAGCACATTGGTGGGGTCCGTGATCGGGTCGTCCGGGTTCAGGAACACCACCTCCAGCGGGTGTGCCCCCTCCTGCACCTGCTCGCGCTCCGCGTCGGTCCAGCACAACTTCCGCCCATCGCCGCCCCCCGACCGCGGGGCGTGCGGCCGGAAGCCCTCTCCCCCGAACAGCACCTCCACGCCCGACGGCCGCAAGGTGTCGATGCTGCGGTGCAGGACGGGGTTGGCGGCGAAAGCCGTGTTCACGAACGGCAGCACGGCGATCGGCACGCCGAGGCCGGCCAGTTCGGCCAGTTGCGTCAGCACGTAGGTGTCGGCGATGCCGGCCGTCCACTTGTTGATCGTGTTGTAGGTCGCCGGCGCGACCACCACGGCGTCGGCCTTCGGCAGGGCCGGCTGTCCTTGGCGCTGGTAACCCGTGCGGACCGGGTGGCCGGTGAGGCGCTCCGGCTCGCCGAGGTCGAGGAAGTGCTCGGCAGCGGCGGGGGTGGCCACGCAGTGGACCGACCAGCCCTTGCCTCGGACGAGGTCGACGGCGACCCGGACGTGGTCGGCCGGGCCCGCACCGCAGACCATCAGGTATAGGACTCGCTCGGTCATGCGGGCACATCCGCTCGGTGGGGCAACCGGCGGACCTGGCGGGCCGGTTCGCCGGTGGTGGCGGACAGCAGGGTCCGCAACAGGCCGTGGGCAACCGGGCGGCAGCGGGCCTCCTGCGGGGCGGTGTGTTCGGCCCGGGTCAAGGCGCGGGTGGCTTCGGCGTAGTTGCCTCGGTGGGTGTTGGCCCGGGTCAGGTCGAGCAGGTGGTTGGCACGGCGCTCCGCAGGCAGGGCGTTGAGAGCGCCTTGCGGAATGGTGTTCGCCACGCGAAGGGCTGCCTCGGTCTCGTGGAGGCGGACGAGGGCGGACACGCGGTGGATCGCCACGTTGGCGCGACCGAAGTGCGCGTGGTGAACGGCGCAGTGGGGCTCCATGCGTTCGGCGGCGCGGAGCACTTCCTCGTGCATCGCCGACGCCAGCCCGGCGTCCTCCTGCTCGGCTGCGGCGATGGCGGCGGCCAGGTAGAGCATCCCGTGGAGGGCGAGTAGGCCGCCGGGGTCACGACGGACCTCGGGACGCATCCGGTCGGCCATGCCCAACAGGACCTCGACGGCTTCCGCGCGTTGCCGGGCGACGGCCACCTCTTCGCGGCGTGCCAGTCCTCGACCGACACCGTCAAAGCCCGTACAGGTAACGCCAATCTAAGAGTCGGGGATGAGCTGGATGTACGAGCACCTCGCAGGCGCGTACCGGGTTAACATAATGATTCAACATAGTACGCCGTGAGCGCTCTCGACTGACCGAATTTTCATAGCGTCCGGACAGTTCCACAGCGCAAGCACGTAACAAGTCATGGAATCGCCTCGGTCCGATGTCGTGGCTTCAAGAAGATGAGCAGTAGCCCACTGATCAAGTAGCGAGCGGGCCTCGCGTAATTCGAGGTTGGCAACTGCCGCAGCGACATGAGGGCCGAACTCAGGACCTGGATGCGAGCTCAGCAGCCGAAGCACTGTGCCTGGTCGCTGTCAAGACGGTTGTACGACCACGCGAACACGGCCCGCACAGCTGCGCTCGTCGCCATCACGGCTCAATGTCTCCAGAGGGCCGGACTTGTCAGCTAGACGAGTAATGCGTAAGTCGGTCAGTGGTCGTAGGCGGTCGGGGACCGGGTGACGGGTTGGCCGGTGGTGCGGTTGTGCCAGATGGCGGCGGTGAGGGCGAGGAGTCGTTGGGCGATGCGGACTCCGACGCCGTCGATGGTGCGTCCGCCGTGCTGTTCGAGGTTCAGCTGGCCTTTGAGGGTGTCGTTGACCGACTCGATGAGCTGGCGGACGGACTTGAGCAGCGGCTCGCCGGGGTGCGGGGTGCGGTTGCGGTAGGAGGGCCGGATCAGCCGGACCCCGCGTTCGTGCAGGAAGCGGTCCAGTTCGCGGGAGACGTAGCCCTTGTCGGCGATGATCAGCAGGCCGGGCCGGTCGGCGAGCAGGTGGGGTTCGTGGTCGCAGATCGCCATGAGCACCTGCCGTTCGTCGATCTTCGGGTCGGCCAACGCCCAGGTGATCGGCAGTCCGGCGGGGGTGCAGACCAGGTGCAGGCGCAGGCCCCAGAACCAGCGGGAGTGCGAGCGGCAGTAGCCGTACTTGGCCCACCCGGCCAGTTCCGAACGCTTGACCGTTGGTCGGGAGCGTCCGCACTCGATCGGGGTGGAGTCGACGATCCAGGTGGTGTCGGTCCACAGGTCGGTGTCGGCGGCCAGCCAGCGTGTGACCTGCTTGACCAGCGGCAATGCCGCACGTAGGCGACGGTTGAGCCGGACTGGCCGGGCAGTTATCGGAACGCGCCGGGGATCCGGGTGGGCAGGAACCGCAGCCAGCGGGCCTCGGAGGTGAACCCGAGCAGGGCCTGGGCCACGGCGAGGGTGACCAGCTCGGCGTCGGTCAGCTTCGGCGGTCTACCGAGGCGGGGCCTGCCCGCCATGTGGTCGTCGATCTTGACGTAGAGTGCGGTCAGAAGGGTGTTCAGGTCTGTCGTCACAAACGGATCTTGAACACCCTTCGCCCGTCTCCGGTCACTACCCCGGACTTACGCATTACTCGTCTAGGGGTCAAACTGAACTTTGACTCGACTTGCGTCCTCTGCGACCAACAATAGACGCGCACATTACTCGAAGAGCTTAATGGGCGGTCGCGTATTTGTCTCTGAGGCGGACAAAATTATCAAAGTTGAAAATGACGACAATCGCAGCACCGTCGAGGCGCTTTGGGCAATTATCTGAATTCTAGGTAGTTCCTGAATCGGTTGAATGCCACAGTGTAGTCTCGAAGCACGCTCGCCACATATTCAGGATTGCCATTGAAGAACTCGCGCAGCGGAGGCCACGCCGCACCCTGTGAATTTATCTCAGGCAAGACCTCTTCAAATACTCTTCGGCTAGAATTGATGGGCCGCGCCGAACGCCCAAGCCACTTGGTGTACCTCATCGATGCTTCAGCCTTCGCGTTCTCCCTCAGCCCTCGATTAAACCGCAGTCCTTCATGGCCCTGCGAGATCAGGCCAAGCATGATCTCCGCCCTGTCGAAGAAGGCGTCATACATCGCGTCATCCGGGTACTGATCCATGAAGTGCGGCCTTAAAATCGCATGAAGCCACTCCGCTATAGGCGTGTCGTAGTCGTAGTCGCCGCCATCCATCAGAGCCTCGAGCACGGTGCGCGGACCATTTCCGCTCTTAGTCGCACCGGCAACCACCTTAGGCAGTCGGTCACCCATGCTACGGAAAGGCGTCCAGGGGTACTCCACCATCAAGAGGGGGTCAGGAATTTCCTGATGTTTACCCGGAAAGGTGATATCGACCAGCAGAACTCTCAAGTTCTTCCAGCGAGATTGACCGACCGCGGCGAGAGCGACCGTAAATGTTGCGGTTAAGGCTGGTACATGCCGGAGATCAAGCAGAAACTTGTTACCACCTCGTGGCTTCAAGGCCTCCCCAGCGAGCGCCCTAAGTCCAGAAGCCCACGGAGTGAGCTCTTGCGGCTCGTTAGTCCAGCGCACCGCAACCTGGAGCGAAGCACAGAACGCTTCGACGAGGCGCCAGTAGTCTGCGGCAACCTCGGCGCAGCGCACCACCTGGTCCTCGGTGGTGCCCTCCAGTCGCTGAGTCGGGAACCGCTCTTCGTCACGCATCGCCTCAAGGATGCGTTGGACCTCTTGCAAAATAAGGCTGTCCAGCTCGATGCGCCTGGCCGGGTCGACAATCATCTCTTTGGTCATGCGACGCAGCATGGCCGGACGCTCGGCATCGCTCGCTTCCTCGACCGACGCTCGGACGGTTGCAGGATCCGGGCTTGTAGCGCCAACGATCTTGCTAATCGTATTCGTCAGACCCACAAGATTCACGATGTAGTTACTGCCGAACAGATCCGCGTAGTTGAGATCGTTAAGAGTTCTACCCGACCCCAGATCCCATCCTGGCACGGCCATGTCATCGAAGCGGACAGGGATAATCCACGTCGCTCCAGGCGGTAGCATCCTGAACTCATCGATCGCTAGTGAGAGTTCCTCGTTCATGTAAGACTTGAACCTCGCAAGCGAGTTCCTGGAGAAGCACGCAAGGAAGACAAGTGACTCGGATCGGATCGCCTCGCGGATCTCGCGCTTCCAGTGGTCACCTGGCGCGAGGGAAGTACGATCTCGCCAATACGGGATGTCGGCCGCTTCCAGCGCTTGACACAGCTGGTCGACCTTCTCGGCATCTTCCCGCACATAGGACACGAAGACGTGCTTGACCTTGTCGCTCGGCATGGCAGGCAGCGTACTGCGCGATCGACCTCGTCTGGGACGATTCATTCAAACGTGAGGTGGCCTCGACAATTTGCTCTCCGTAGCCATAAGGTCGACGTAGGTTTCAAGATCGCAAATCGACAAGATCGAGATTCGCTTTCGCCTGAGGAAGACGTTACGTCAACCACGCTTGTAGCTCGTTCGGGTGAACTGCCTCCTCATCTGACCGTGGGCAGTAACGCAGTGCTCTTGGAAGCGTATGAGTCCGCATACGCATTACACGCAAGGGGCCGTCATGAAGACGATCTACGCCGCTCTTCTAGCCGCCCTCCCGATCGCACTCATGGTTACACCGGGCAGCGCCTCCGAAGCGGAGGCATGGTCACCTTCAGCCATTGACAGTGGTAGCTGGACGGTAGAGGTGGTTGATCACGCCGCCGACAACGGCATCATTGATATTAAAACCACGCACCGTGATTTCCCCTCGGTGCGTGGTTTGAATGAGGCCTACGTGGTGGGCGCGGCAGGATTCGAACCTGCGACCGCTCGGGTGTAAACCGAGTGCTCTTCCGCTGAGCTACGCGCCCCGGGCCGACCGGGCGTGGTCGGCGGTGGGAGGGGTCAGGCCAGGGCGGCCACGGCCTTCTTCCAGGCCTCCTGGTCGCGGGGTTCGCCGGGGGCGTTCACCTCGGCGTAGCGGACCACGCCGGCGGTGTCGATGAGGAACGTGCCGCGGTTGGCCAGGCCCGCCTGCTCGTTGAACACGCCGTACTCCTGGGCCACCTGCCCGTGCGGCCAGAAGTCCGACAGCAGCGGGAACTGGTAGCCCTCCTGGGCGGCCCACGCCTTCAGGCTGAACGGCGTGTCCACGGACACCCCGATGACCTGCACGTTCTCGTCCTCGTAAGTGGCCAGCTCGTCCCGCAACTGGCACAGCTCACCGGTGCAGATGCCGCTGAACGCGAACGGGTAGAACACCAGCAGCACGTTGCGCTCCCCGCGGAACGAGGACAGCGTCACGGGCTGCTTGTTGTAGTCGTTGAGCGTGAAGTCCGGGGCCTGCGCACCGACCTCGACCATGCCACATCCTCCACCGCGTCCGAGCAACCCGAAGAACGGGCTCCACCCGATCGGGGAGCCCGCCGTCGAGCCTAAGGCATGGCGGTCGGCGTGCCTCGCCGCGGTCAGCGCTTCGTCTTGGCCGACTTCGGGGAGACGAGCCTGGTCGCGGACCAGTCACCGCTCACCGTGATGTTGGAGGTCTGGGCGAGCCCCGCGGTCGACACGGCCTCGGCGATGTCGCTCGGCTCGACGTGACCGGCTCGACCGGTCTTGGGCGTCAGCACCCAGATCACGCCGTCGTCGGCGAGGGCCGTGGTGGCGTTGATCAAGGCGTCGGCGAGGTCGCCGTCCTCCTCGCGCCACCAGAGCAGGACCACGTCCATGACCTCGTCGGAGTCCTCATCGAGCAGATCACCGCCCACCCGCTCCTCGATCGCGGCACGCAGGTCGTCGTCGACGTCCTCGTCCCAGCCGATCTCCTGGACCACGCTGCCCGGTTCGATCCCGAGCCTGTCGGCGACACCGATCTTGCCGGCGTCTTCCGCGGCGACCACGGCTTCCACTCCTCCAAGTACACAAGAGCGGCAGCCGGGTACGACTGCCGCGCGATGTCACTACCAGTCGCGGCTAGCGAACACTGTCAGCCCTGCCACGCGCAACCGTAAGAGCCAAGACACGCCGCATCGGGTACCCCCGAGTGCGGTCCTCCGACCGGATGAGGCACGCTCTACACACCTCCTATTCGCGCGCGCGAGGGGAACGATCCGGAGTTACTCACCGGTAGAGGTGACGGGACCGTGACTGTCGGGCGACGATGGAGTTGAGAAGACCCCGGAACGAGGAGATCCCTTGGCCCCGCAGAACACCCCCGAGCGGGTACGCGTCATCCGTGACGGTCTGGCCGCCCACCTCCCCGACATCGACCCGGAGGAGACCGCGGAGTGGCTGGAGTCGTTCGACGCCGCGCTCAAGGGCGGCGGGCAGCAGCGCGCCCGCTACCTGATGCTGCGGCTGCTCGAGCGGGCCAGGGAGAGCCACGTCGGTGTCCCTTCGCTGACCAGCACGGATTACGTCAACACCATCCCCACCGAGCGCGAGCCGTGGTTCCCCGGCGACGAGGAGGTGGAGCGCCGCTACCGGGCCTGGATCCGGTGGAACGCGGCGATGACCGTGCACCGCGCGCAGCGCCCCGGCGTCGGCGTCGGCGGCCACATCTCGACCTACGCGTCGTCGGCCAGCCTGTACGAGGTCGGCTTCAACCACTTCTTCCGGGGCAAGGACCACCCCGGCGGCGGTGACCACGTGTTCATCCAGGGTCACGCCTCGCCCGGCGTGTACGCCCGCGCGTTCCTCGAGGGCCGGCTCACCGCCGACCAGCTCGACGGCTTCCGCCAGGAGTACTCGCACGCCGGTCCGGGCGGCGGCCTGCCGTCGTACCCGCACCCGCGGCTCATGCCGGACTTCTGGGAGTTCCCCACGGTGTCCATGGGCCTGGGCCCGATGAACGCCATCTACCAGGCGCGGTTCAACCGCTACCTGCACGCCCGCGGCCTGAAGGACACGTCCGACCAGCGCGTCTGGGCGTTCCTCGGCGACGGCGAGATGGACGAGCCCGAGTCGCGCGGCCTGCTCCAGGTGGCGGCGAACGAGCAGCTCGACAACCTGACGTTCGTGGTGAACTGCAACCTGCAGCGCCTCGACGGGCCGGTGCGCGGCAACGGCAAGATCATCCAGGAGCTGGAGGCGTTCTTCCGCGGCGCGGGCTGGAACGTCATCAAGGTCATCTGGGGCCGCGAGTGGGACGCCCTGCTGCACGCCGACCGCGACGGCGCGCTGGTCAACCTGATGAACACCACCCCGGACGGCGACTACCAGACGTACAAGGCCAACGACGGCGCGTACGTCAAGGAGCACTTCTTCGGGCGCGACCCGCGCACGAAGGAGCTGGTCGCGCCGATGTCCGACGACGAGGTGTGGAACCTCAAGCGCGGCGGGCACGACTACCGCAAGGTGTACGCGGCCTACAAGGCGGCGTCGGAGCACGTCGGCCAGCCGACGGTCATCCTCGCCAAGACCATCAAGGGCTACGGCCTGGGCCCGCACTTCGCGGCGCGCAACGCCACGCACCAGATGAAGAAGATGACCCACGAGGACCTCAAGAACTTCCGGGACAGCCTGCGCATCCCGATCGAGGACAAGGACCTCGACCCGTACCTGCCGCCGTACTACCACCCCGGCGAGGACGCCCCGGAGATCCGGTACCTGCTGGAGCGCCGCCGCCAGCTCGGCGGGTTCGTGCCGGAGCGGCGGACCAAGTCCAAGGCGCTGGTGCTGCCCGGCGACAAGGTCTACGACGTCGTGCGCAAGGGCTCGGGCAAGCAGGAGGTCGCCACCACGATGGCGTTCGTCCGGCTGGTCCGCGACCTGGCCAAGGACCCGGAGATCGGCGGCCGGATCGTGCCGATCATCCCGGACGAGGCGCGCACGTTCGGCATGGACTCGATGTTCCCGGCGCAGAAGATCTACAACCCGAACGGCCAGCTCTACACCTCCGTGGACGCCCAGCTGATGCTGGCCTACAAGGAGAGCGAGCAGGGCCAGATCCTGCACGAGGGCATCAACGAGGCCGGTTCGACGGCGTCGTTCACCGCGGCGGGCACGTCCTACGCCACGCACGGCGAGCCGATGATCCCGATCTACATCTTCTACTCGATGTTCGGGTTCCAGCGGACCGGCGACGGCCTGTGGGCGGCGGCGGACCAGATGGCGCGCGGCTTCGTGCTGGGCGCCACGGCGGGCCGCACCACGCTGACCGGTGAGGGCCTGCAGCACGCGGACGGGCACTCGCTGCTGCTGGCGCACACCAACCCGGCGGTCGTGGCGTACGACCCGGCGTGGTCGTTCGAGGTGGCGCACATCGTCCGGGACGGCCTGCGGCGGATGTACGGCGAGAACGCCGAGAACGTCTTCTACTACATCACCGTCTACAACGAGCCGTACCAGCAGCCGGCCGAGCCGGAGGGCCTGGACGTCGAGGGCCTGCTCAAGGGCCTGTACCGGTACCAGGCGGCGCCGGCGCAGGGCGGGCCGCGGGCCCAGCTGCTCGCGTCCGGCGTGGCGATGCCGTGGGCGGTGAAGGCGCAGCAGGTGCTCGCCGAGGAGTGGGGCGTGCAGGCCGACGTGTGGTCCGCGACGTCGTACTCGGAGCTGCGGCGCGAGGCGGTCGAGGTGGACCGGCACAACCTGCTGCACCCCGACCAGGAGCCGCGCGTGCCGTACGTCACGCAGGCGCTCGCGGACGCGGGCGGCCCCGTGGTGGCGGTGTCGGACTGGATGCGCGCGGTGCCGGACCTGATCCGCCCGTACGTACCGACCGACATGACGACGCTGGGCACCGACGGGTTCGGCTTCTCCGACACCCGGCCGGCGGCGCGGCGGCACTTCCTGGTCGACACCGAGTCGATCGTGGTGGCCACGCTGGCGGCGCTGGCCAAGCGCGGCGAGATCCAGCAGTCGCTGGTCGTGCAGGCGGCCCGGAAGTACCGGATCGACGACGTGACCGCGGCGGGCCCGTCCACCTCGGACGCCGGCCTGGCCTGATCGCCACCTCCCTCGGGGCGGCTCGCGCACGGCGCGGGCCGCCCCGAGGCGTTTCCGCACTAATGCGGCCGACCAGCGGAATCGTCCGCTTGTCCGCCGCGCGGTGTGATCCACCCCATAGACTTGGCGCACAAACCCGGCGTTCCAACGAGGGGTCGGATGGGGACGCAGCCGCACGCGGTGCACCGCACGGTGGTGGTCGTCGACGTGTCCGCGTTCGGGCGGCGGTCGCGGGCGCCCCAGGAGGAGATCCGGCGCGGGGTGTACGCGGCGCTGGAGGCGGCGTTCGACGACAGCGGGCTGGACTGGTCGGGCGCCGACCACGAGGACCGCGGTGACGGCGTGCTGGTGCTCGTCCCGGCCGAGGTGCCCAAGAGCCGGGTGGTCGGCGGTCTGCCGCACGCCCTGCTGGGCGAGCTGCGCCGCTACAACGCGACCCGCAACGAGGACGCCCGGATCCGGCTGCGGATGGCCGTCACGGCGGGCGAGGTCCGCTACGACGAGCACGGCGTGGTCGGCGACGAGGTGACGCTGGCGTTCCGGCTGCTCGACTCCGCGCCGCTGCGGGACGCGCTGGCCCGGTCGACGGCGGTGCTCGCGCTGATCGTCTCCGACCGCTTCCACGCCGACGTGGTGCGACCGGACCCGGCGCTGGACCCCGGGTCCTTCCGGCAGGTCCGCGTGGACGTCAAGGAGGTCCGCGGGCGCGCCTGGCTGCACGTCCCGGAGGGCGCGCCACCCCCGCCGCCACCGCCGGTGCCCGTCCGCCGCCGCGGGCCGCGCCGGGCGCTCGCGCTGCTGACGGCGCCGCTGCTGTTCGTCGGCGCCACGAACGCCGCCGGCGCCGCGCCGCCCGTCGTGCCGCCCTGCCCGCCGCCGGTCCAGCTCAACGTGCTGGTGTCCGCCGAGCTGGCCGACGTCGTGCGCTCGCTCGCGCTGGAGTTCGAGGACCAGTCGGTCGACCACAACCACCTGGGGTGCCGGGAGCTGGACGCGCTGGTGTTCAGCGGGCAGTCGTCGGACGAGGGGGCGGTCGTCGCGCTGGGCCGGGGGTGGACGACGGGTGACCTGACCACCGTGGGCCCGGAGCCGCACGTGTGGTTGCCGGACAGCACGGCGGAGGTCCGCGCCGTCGAGGCCGCGCTGCTGGGCAGCACCGACGTGCGGCTGCGGCCGCGCGGGAGCGTGGCGGTGTCCCCGGTGGTGCTGGGCGCCTCGGAGGAGCTGGCCGGGCGGGTCGCGCAGGACGGCGAGTTCACGTGGGGCTACTCCGGCAGGCCCGCCGCGGTCGACACGTCCTCGGGCGTCGGCGCGCTCGCCGCCGCGGCGCTCGCGCACGGGAAGCTGGGCGGGCTGTACCTGGACGCGCCGGACGTGCCGCGCAAGCTGCACGACCTCGCCCGCTCCGCGACCACCGACCGGCCGTGCACCGGGGACGTGGCGTTGATCAGGTCCGAGAGGGCGGTGGCCGACACCGAGGGCTGCCAGGTGCTGTACCCGACCGACGGCGTGCTGGTCCTGGACCACCCGTTCGTCGAGGTCGAGCGGCGGAGCAGGCCGAACCCGCCGCGCCGGCAGCGGGCCGCGGACCGCTTCCTGGAGTACCTGCTCTCCGCGCCGGCCCAGGACCAGTTCCGGCGGGCGAAGTTCCGGGACGTGTCCTGGAACGTCGGCGCGGACCCGGGACGGGGCGTGCGCGCCGGGCGGCTCCGGGTGCTGCCGGTCGAACCGGACGCGGCCGCGGTGCGCTCGGCGTGGCGGAACGCGGGCCGGGACGAGGTGATCGGCGTGGCGGGCGACGGCTCGGCCGAGGCGGACTCGTTCCTCGACCAGGTGAGGCAGCTCGCCGGGCCGCGGGACCGGGTCGTCGGGCTCCGGCTCTCCGCCGGCGTGGTCGCGGAGGCCGCCGGGCAGGGCGTGAACGTGCTGGTGCTGGCCTCACGCGCGCCCATCACGGCCGTCACGAGGTCGGCGAGCGGTCCGGTGCGGGTGGTCTCGGTGGGTTTCACGGCGGGCGCGTGCGCGCCCTCAACGGCCCTCCACGCCGTCGCGCAGGTCCACGGGGGTTCCTGCCGCGAGATCCTCGACCTGAACCCTCCCGCGCCCTCTCAGGACCGGGAAAGCGCCTTGGACGACGTGGCCCGCGCCGCGTGGGGAGGGTGACGTGCTGCGCCTGATCGTGCCGCTGCTCGTGCTGGTGGCGGCCTGCGCCGCCCCGGCCGGGGACGACGCGGCGGACGGCGAGGGGCCGATCACGTTCGTGGACGGCCGCGACACCACCGCGGGTCGCCAGGTGCGGCAGCTGGTGACCCGCTGGAACGCCTTCGCCAGCAGGCGCGAGCAGGTGGAGTTCGTGGAGATGCCGACCACCACCGACGGCCACCGCGCCCAGTTGACCGCGCGCCTCCAGGACCTGGCGAGCGCGGGGCGGGCCCGGCGCGCCGACCAGGACTGCTACGACGTGATGGCCGTGGACGTGGTGTGGACGGCCGCGTTCGCCGCGGCGGGGCACCTGGTGCCGCTCAAGCCCGACGAGTTCGGGGTGGACCGGATGCTGCCGGAGGCGGTGAAGACCGCGAGGTCGCCGGACGGCAAGCGGCTGTGGGCGGTCCCGTGGCGCGGCGACGCCGGGTTGCTGTACTACCGCAAGGACGTCCTCGACGCGGAGGGGTTGCGGCCCCCGACCACGTGGGAGGAGCTGAGGCGGCAGGCGACCGCGGTCGCGGGGCGGCACGGTCTCGCCGGGTACGTGGCCCAGCTCAGCCGCTACGAGGGCCTGACCGTGAACGCGGCCGAGGCGATCTGGGCGCACGGCGGTGACCTGGAGCACCCCGACTCGGTCGAGGCGAAGAACGGCGTGCGGGCGCTGGCCGAGGGCGTCGCCCAGGGGTGGATCGCGCGCGAGTCGCTCGACTACAACGAGCTGAGCTCGCTCGACGCGTTCAAGGCCGGTCGGGCGCTGTTCATGCGCAACTGGCCGTTCGCGGGCCCCCGGCTGAACGGCGAGGACTCCCGGGTCCGCGGCAAGTGGGCCCAGGCGGCGTTGCCCGGCCCGAGCGCGCTGGGCGGCTGGAACCTGGCCGTGTCGCGGTGCTCGGCGAACCAGAAGACCGCCCGCAAGTTCATCCGGTTCGTCACCGGCGAGGACAACCAGCGCCTGATGGCCCGCGAGGCGGGGTTCGCGCCCTCGCTCCGCGCGCTGTACGAGGAGCCGGACCTGGTGTCGCCCGAGCTGCGCAACAGCCTGCTCGGTGCCCGGGTCCGGCGTCCTTCGGCGCACTACGACGAGCTGACCAGCGTGATGCAGGAGAGCCTGTACCACGTGCTGGACAACCCGGAATCGGTCGACGAGTCGATGGACCAGCTCGCGGAGGAGCTGGCCGCGGCCGAGCAGGGTCGTTAGGGCGAGACCGGCGCGACCTCGGCCGCGGTCCGCTTCGCGGCCCGGTTCCAGTCGATCCAGCCGCGGATCACCAGCACGGCGAAGACGCTGTAGACGGCGGCGCTGAAGTACAGGCCCGACTGGATCTGCAGCGGCACGCCGATCGCGTCCACCACCAGCCAGACCAGCCAGAACTCGACCAGGCCGAAGCCCTGGAGGGTGAAGGCGAGCACCGTGCCGACGAAGATCGCCGCGTCCGGCCAGGGCGCCCACGAGGCGTCCAGCGCGTCCAGGAGCAGCGCGAACGCGACCGTGCCGACCACGAAGGCGGCGAGCACGGCCAGGCGCTCCTTGGCGGTGCCCTTGCGGACCACCACGCCGAACACCGGGTCGCGCCGCCGCGTCCACGCCCACCAGCCGTACAGCGTGATCAGCGCGATCACCACCTGGCGCGCGGCCGTGCCCCCGAGGTGCGCGGACACGTAGACCACGAACAGCAGCGTGACCGAGACCAACTGCACGGGCCAGGTCCACAGCGTGCGCTTCTGCGCCAGGTAGACGACCACCAGCGCGAAGACCTGGCCGATGAACTCGGCCCAGGACACCTTCTGGCCGAACACCGTGAAGCCCTGCTCCATCAAGACGTGCACCGCGTCCTCCATCCCCACGACAGGCGTTCCCGGGGCATGGCGAGCCGACGCGACGCGCGCCTCCCATCCGGACTTTCACCGTCGGCCCCGGAGTTCCACCGGGTCAGCCGCCCTGGTGGGCGGGTCGCGGGCTGTCACCGCCGGTTCGGATTTCCACCGAGCCCCGGAGCGCTTGTCTCTCATCGCGTCGGAACATCATGGCGTGCCGAACTGTTCCTGGGGTGATCAACGGCACATCGGGCACGATCCGAGAACCCGCGGCTTCGTGGTCACCTCGACTTCAACCCCGGTACACCGGGGGTGGGTAACTTCCGCCGAATGCGAATCCTGCTCCTCGCCGCGGTCGCGCCGCTGCTCCTGGCCTCCTCCCCCGGGCCGGCCGAGGTGGTGCCGGTGACCCAGACGCGCGCGTTCGTCGACGACGCGTCCGGCTCGCCCGCCAACGCCGACGCCGACGACCCCGCCATCTGGGTGCACCCGCGCTCCCCCCGGCAGAGCGTCGTGCTGGGCACGCTCAAGGAGGGCGGCCTGGCCGCGTTCGACCTGGCCGGCCGGACCCTGGGCACCTACCCCGCGCCGGTGCCGCCGACCACGGGCGCCAAGCCCGGCCGGTTCAACAACGTGGACGTGCTCAGCCGCGTGCCGGTCGGCGGGCGGACGCGCGACCTGGCGTTCGTCAGCGACCGCGGCCGGGACCGCGTGCGGGTCTACGAGCTGGACGGGCGCGGTGCGGCGGCGGGCGCGGCGGTCGTGCGCGACGTGACCGACCCGGGCGCGCGGCCGGTGTTCTCCTCGTCGGAGGAGGAGGTGGACGACCAGCACACCGCTTACGGGCTGGCGGCCGGGTTCGTGGGCCGCACGCCGGTGGTCGTGACCAACCGGCGCAACGAGACCCGGGTGGCGCTGCTGCGCGTGGTGCCCGGTCCCGGCGGTTCGGTGGGCACGGCGGTGACGGCCACGCTGGACCTGCCGTCGTCGTTCCGGCTGCCCGACGGCACCACGTGGACGCCGTGCGGCGAGCCGGGCGAGGGCCCGCAGCTGGAGGGCATGGTGGTCGACTCCGCGCACGGCGTGCTGTACGCGGCGCAGGAGGACGTCGGCATCTGGCGCGTGCCGCTGCGGGCGACCGGGTTCGGCACGCCCGTCCTGGTCGACGAGGTTCGCTCGTTCGGGGTGCCGCAGAGCTACGACCCGGAGACCGAGGAGTGCTCGGTGTCGGGTGCGGACCCCGGGTTCGGCGGCGCGCACCTGACCGCCGACGCCGAGGGCCTGACCCTGGGTGACGGGTACCTGATCGCGTCCAGCCAGGGCGACTCGCGGTTCGTGGCCTACGAGCGGACGGGCCGCAACTCCTACGTGGGCGAGTTCGTGGTGGGCCGGGGTCGGGGCAACGACTCGGTGGAGCACTCGGACGGCGCCCAGCTGGTGACCGCCGACCTCGGACCGAGGTACCCGAAGGGGCTGCTGGTCGTGCACGACGGCGAGCGCACCCCGGCCGCCGGCGACCTGCCGACCACGGGCTTCGCGTACGTGAGCTGGGCGGACGTGCTGGAGGGGCTGCGCTGAGCCGCTCGACGGCGGCCGGGCCCTCGCCCGGGAACGCGGGGCGAGGGCCTGGTCGGTGTCGCGGTGGTGGCCGGCGGGGCCGGGTGGTGGTCCCGCCGCCGGCCGGGGCGTGACCGGCCGGCGGCGGAAGGGTGTCGCCGGACCCCGGAATCGGCGGCCCCCGGAGTCAGCGGCCCCCGGAATCGGCGGTCCGGCGGGACCCCGGCCTCGGGGTCAGCCGCCTTCCGGGCGCGGGGGGAGCGGCATGCCGGCCGGTGGGGTCGGCGGGTCCGCCGGTGCCTGCCGAGCGGAGCGGGCGGCCGAGGTGACCGGTTGCTGGGTGCGGCTCGTCAGCGGGTCCTGGGACTGGCGCGGGGCGGGCGTGATGTGGGCCGACTCCTCCTGGATGCGGTTGAGCCAGCCCTCCCAGCGCTGCTGCATCGGGCGCACCAGGCCGCCGCCCACGCCCACCACGATCACGCCGGCCACGGCGGCCAGCACGGCGATCAGCACCGGCATGGTGACGGCGACCGCGATGCCGAGCTGGTTGAGCGCGGCGATGACGCCGAGCGCCACGACGAAGCCGTAGGTGACGCCACCCAGCACCCTGGCGTACGGGCGGTGGCCCAGCGCGCCGGTCAGCAGGCCCCGCACCGCCTTGCCGATCGCGGCCGCCACGAGGACCAGCACGATGGCCACCACGATGCGCGGCAGGTAGGCGATGACGTCGTTGAGCAGGGCGCTCACCGCGTTGCCGGTGCCGAACACGCCGAACGCGAGCTGCAGCGCGATCAGCAGCACGAAGTAGTAGACGAGCTTGACGATCACGTTGGAGGCGTCGATCGGGGTCCGCGCCATCGCGCCGCCGAGGCCGGAGCGCTCGACCAGCCGGTCGAAGCCCACCCGCTTGAGCAGGAACCCGACGGCCTTGGCCAGCGCCTTGGCGATGACCCAACCGATGAGCAGCACGACCAGGAAGCCCAGGAGCTTCGGCACGAACGTGGCCACCATCGCCCACGCCTGTCCGAGCCCTTCGGTGATCTGGTTACCCACGACGACCCTCCTCCGCGTTTCGGCCTGTGTTCCGGATCGTTTCTCAGCCCACATCACCCGGCAACCTGAAGTGGTGGCACGAAAGGGTGACTGACGTGGCGGTTCTCGCGTCGGCAGTCCAGAGTGGAGTCACCGGTGGGGACCGGGGAGAGGGAAACGCCCGGCGCGGGGTTCTCGCGCCGGGCGTTTTCGCGCGTGCCCGGCTCAGGGCGAGGCCGCCGCCGCGAGCCCCGCGGCCAGGCCCCGACCCTCCAGGTAGGACCGCACGCGCTGCGGCGACGGCTGCGCGGTCACGTCGGGGCGCGGGTCGCCGGGGCAGTACGAGCTGCTGGGCGGCAGCACGCCGTCGATCAGGTACCGGTTGACCCGCCGGTCGACGCAGGCGTTGCCGCTGCCGTAGAGGCCGTGCTTGCCCTCGTCGCGCACGGTGACGAGATTGTCCCCGAGGCGTTCGGCCATGGCCGGGCCGCCGTCGTACTGCGTCTGGGTGTCGCCCTCCGCCTGCACGATCACCCCGACGGGGTAACCGTCCCGCTTGAGCTGCACGGCGGGCTCCGGCGGGGTGAAGGTGCGGAACGCGCACGTCGTCGGGGCCACGCGCAGCACGCCGAACCCGTACGGGTAGCGGTCGCGGAAGATCCTCATGTCCTCGTAGTAGGTCTCCAGGTCGGTCGGCCAGTCGACCTCGCACGTCACCGTGTTGAACACGCCGGACACCAGCTCGTCCTCGGCCGCCCCGGCCATCAGCGCGCTCGACTCGGACGGCGAGCCGGCCCGCAGCTGGGCCACCGCCACCGCCAGGTCCGACCACAGTGGACGGTAGCGGGAGCCCACGCCGACGGCGGCGTCGAAGCGGGTGCGGTTGGCGTCGCCCACCGGTTTCACCGCCAGCGCGGTCGCGACCGACTCCACGGTGCCCAGCACCTGCGCCGACGACGTGCCGAGCTGGAACCGGTCGTTGTGCTGGGCGACCCAGGCCGCCCAGGTCTCCACGTTGCGCCGGGTGGCCACGGCCTGGTTGCGGAACTGCTCGCGCCAGATCCACTCCGGGTGCACCGACGAGTCGAGCACGCTGCGGTCGAGCCGGTTCGGGAACAGGCTGCCGTAGACCGCGCCCAGGTACGTGCCGTACGAGTAGCCCAGGTAGTTGATCTTTTCCTCGCGCAGCACGGCCCGCACCACGTCCAGGTCCCGCGCGGTGTTGGCGGTGCTGACGAACGGCCGGATGCCGCCGGCGGAGCGCTGGCAGGCGTCCTCGGCGGCCTGCGCCTCGGCGGCCCACTTCGGGAACTCCGAATCAACCGGTCGGGTGTCCGCGGTGGCCAGTTCCGGGACCGTGCGGCAGGTCAGCGCGGTCGAGCCGCCCACCCCGCGCGGGTCGAACCCGATCAGGTCGTAGGACTTCGCGAGCTCGGAGTTCGCCAGGAACGTCGGCATGCCCAGGCCCGAACCGCCCGGCCCGCCGGGGTTGAGCACGAGGACGCCCCGCCTGCGGCCGGGATCGGTGGCCTTCCGGCGGCTGATGACGAGCGAGATCCGCTCGGCGGCCGGCCGCGCGTAGTCCAGCGGCAGCACCAGCTCCGCGCACTCCAGGGACTGCTTGCACTGCGTCCAGGTGAGCTGCTGCGCGTGGAACTCCGCCAGCGGGTCGCTGCGCGCCGCCGCGACCGACGGTGCCGCCGCGGCCAGCACCGCGCCGACCACCAGGCAGATTGACATGGACCTGCGCACGAGACCTCCCAGGCGAGCCGGTCAGAAATCGCCACCGACGGTAGGGCGATCGGCGCGGAGCGTCAGGGCTTGTCACTCGTTGGTGGCGGCCCGGGACGGCCGTGCGATCGTGTGGGGCGTGACCGGCTCAACCGCCTTGTCGGGGGACACCCTGCGCACGCTGCGACGGGCGTCGGGCGACCTCGCCGCCGCGAGCGTCGCCGAGATGGAGGAGCGCCTGCCCTGGTTCCGGCGGATGCCCGCCGACCAGCGCGCCGGGGTGCTGCTGCTGATCCAGAACGGCGTCGCCGGGTTCGTGTCCTGGCTGCACGACCCGCAGCAGGCGATCCGGCTGACCGCCGAGGCGTTCCGGTCCGCGCCGAAGGACATCTCGCGCTGGGTGAGCCTGCGGCAGACCGTGGAGCTGGTGCGGATCGCGCTGGAGCTGTTCGAGGAGCTGCTGCCGAAGCTGGCCGCGAACGAGGCCGAGCGGGCGCTGCTGACCGAGGGCGTGCTGCGGTACGGCCGGGAGATCGCGTTCTCCGCGGCCACCTCGTACGCGGCGGCGGCCGAGGCGCGGGGCGCGTGGGACGCCCGGCTGGAGGCGCTGGTCGTGGACGGCATCGTGCGCGGTGACGCGGAGGAGTCCCTGCTGTCGCGCGCCACCGCGCTGGGCTGGGACCCGGCCGCCGAGGCCACCGTGCTGGTGGGCAACCCGCCGTCGGACGACCCGCCCGCGGTGGTGTTCGAGGTGCGCAGCCGGGCGGCCCGGATCGGGCGGCCGGTGCTGCTGAGCGTGCAGGGCTCGCGGCTGGTGGTGGTGCTGGGCGGCGAGACGGAGCGCGGCGAGTCGCTGGTGCGGATGTCCGACGCGTTCGGCCCCGGGTCGGTGGTGGCCGGGCCGACCGTGACGAGCCTCGCGGACGCGCACCGCAGCGCCGGCGACGCCCTGTCCGGGCTGCGCGCGGTGGTGGGCTGGCCCGCCGCGCCCCGGCCGGTGCGGTCGCTGGACCTGCTGCCGGAACGGGCGCTGGCGGGCGACCCGGAGGCCGAGTGGCAGCTGGTCGACCGGGTGGCCCGGCCGCTGGAGGACGCGGGCGGCGCGCTGCTGGAGACGGTGGACGCCTTCCTCGAAGTCGGGGGCGTGCTGGAGGCGTGCGCGCGGAAGCTGTTCGTGCACCCGAACACGGTCCGTTACCGCCTCAAGCGGGCCACGGAGCTCACCGGGCGGAACGCCAACGACCCGCGTGACGCCCTGGTGCTGCGGGTCGCGCTCTCCGTGGGGAGACTGGCCCGCGCCCGCGGCCTGTGGTGACCCGCGAGGGGGACCCTCGGCCGGGTGTGACGCACGACGCATGTCCGGTTTGGGTCGGGATCGACAACACGCGACGTCGTTCTACGTTCATCTACGAGTCACATTTGTAGAGACCCTACAACGCAACGTCCCGGGTTTCGTCCGTGGCGACATCACCGCGAACCGCCGCGAGCGTGTTCAGTGAGCGGGTGATCGCGCTCCTCGCCCCCGGACAGGGGTCCCAGACACCCGGCATGCTGACCCCCTGGCTCGAAGTCGAGGGGGCCGCCGAGCGCGTCGCCGCGTGGTCCGAGGCGACCGGTCTCGACCTGGCCCGGCTGGGCACCACGGCGGACGCGGACGAGATCAAGGACACCGCCGTCACCCAGCCGCTGGTGGTCGCGCTGGCCCTGCTGGCCTACGAGGAGCTGCGCCGCCGGGTCGAGCTGCCCGCCGACACCGTCGTGGCGGGCCACTCCGTCGGCGAGCTGGCCGCCGCCGCCATCGCGGGCGTGCTGAGCACCGACGACGCCGTGGCGCTGGCCGCCGTGCGCGGCGCCGAGATGGCCGCCGCCTGCGCCCTGACCCCGACCGGCATGGCCGCGGTGCTCGGCGGCGACGAGGCCGAGGTGCTGGCCCGGCTGGACGAGCTGGGCCTGGTCGGCGCGAACCGCAACGGCGCGGGCCAGATCGTGGCCGCCGGGCCGCTGGACGCGCTGGCCGAGCTGGTCGAGCAGCCGCCGGAGCGGGCGAAGATCCGCACGCTGAAGGTCGCCGGCGCGTTCCACACCCGGTTCATGGCGCCGGCCGAGGACGCGTTGCGCGCCCGCGCCGCCGGGATCGCGGTGAAGGACGCGGCGCTGCCGCTGCTGTCCAACGCCGACGGCGCGGTGGTCGCCGCGGGCGACGAGGTGCTGGACCGACTGATCTCCCAGGTGACCCGCCCCGTGCGGTGGGACGCCTGCCAGGCAACCCTGGCCGAGCGGGGCGTGAGCGCGGTGGTGGAACTGCCGCCCGCCGGTGCGCTGACCGGCCTGGCCAAGCGCGAACTGAAGGGCACACCCACCTTGGGCCTCAAGACCCCCGACCAGCTCGACCAGGTCGTCGAGACCATCACCGCCGAGGTGGCCGAGTGACCACCTTCTCGCTCCCCCCCGGGTCCGCCGGCAGCCGCATCGTCGGCCTGGGCAGCTACCAGCCCGAGACGATCGTCAGCAACCACGACCTCAGCCTGCGCATGGACACCTCGGACGAGTGGATCCGCGAGCGGGTCGGCATCGCCAACCGCCGCGTGGCCAAGCCGGACGAGCGGCTGGTGGACATGGCGGTCGAGGCGGGCGCGAAGGCCGTGGCCGACGCCGGGCTCGCCCCGTCGGACATCGGCGCGGTCCTCGTGGCCACCTGCACCATGCCGTCGCAGATCCCGAACGCCGCCGCGCAGGTCGCCGACCGGATCGGCGTCAAGGGCGCGCCCGCGTTCGACCTGAACGCCGCGTGCGCCGGCTTCTGCTACGCCCTGGGCACCGCCTCGGACCTGGTCCGCGCGGGCACCGCGCAGCACGTGCTGGTCATCGGCGCGGAGAAGCTGACCGACTGGGTGGACGGCGACGACCGGTCGACGGCGATCATCTTCGCCGACGGCGCGGGCGCGGCGGTCGTCGGCCCGGCCGACGAGCCGGGCATCGGGCCGGTGTCGTGGGGCAGCGCGGGCGACCTGGTGGACATGATCCACGTCCGGGACCGGCACTCGTTCATCTTCCAGGAGGGCCAGTCGGTCTTCCGCTGGGCGACCACGCAGATCGCGCCGATCGCGCTGCGGGCGATCGAGCTGGCGGGCCTGGAGGTGTCCGACGTGGACGTCTTCGTGCCGCACCAGGCGAACCTGCGCATCGTCGAGGCCATCGCGAAGCGCCTGCACGCCAAGGGTGCGCGTGAGGACCTCGTGATCGCCCGTGACATCGTGGACTCCGGCAACACCTCGTCCGCTTCGATCCCCCTCGCGCTGGACCACATGCGCGCGGCGGGAGAGGTGCGCAGCGGTGACGTGGCGCTGCTCGTCGGCTTCGGGGCGGGGCTGTCCTACGCGGGACAGGTCGTCCGGCTGCCGTGACCGCAATCCGAGACTCCGGTGGGACGACCCAGCCGGCGAAGCAAGAAGGAAGGGATTTTCAGTGAGCAACGAGGACATCCAGAAGGGGCTCGCCGAGATCGTCGAGGAGGTCGCCGGCGTCGAGGCGGCCGACGTGACGGCTGACAAGTCCTTTGTGGACGACCTGGACATCGACTCGCTGTCCATGGTGGAGATCGCCGTGCAGGCCGAGGACAAGTTCGGCGTGAAGATCCCGGACGACGAGCTGGCCAACCTCAAGACCGTGGGCGATGCGGTCAACTACATCGCCAGCAACGCATGACCAGTAGCAACGACGTCGTCGTCACCGGGCTGGGTGCCACCACCCCGCTCGGTGGCGACGTCGCCTCCACCTGGGACGCGCTCCTGGCCGGGCGCAGCGGCGTGCGCACGCTGACGGCCGACTTCGTGGAGCGCTTCGAGCTGCCGGTGAAGATCGGCGCGCCGCTCGCGGTCGAGCCGACCGAGGTGCTGCCGCGCGTCGAGGCCCGCCGGCTGGACCGCTGCGAGCAGGTCGCGGTGGTCGCCGCCCGCCAGGCGTGGGCGGACGCCGGGTTCGGCGAGGACGACGTCGACCCCGAACGGCTCGGCGTCGTGGTGGGCACCGGCATCGGCGGCGCGATGACGCTGCTGGACCAGGACGACCTGATCGAGGCGTCCGGGCTGCGCAAGGTGTCGCCGCTGACCGTGCCCATGCTCATGCCCAACGGCCCGGCCGCCCACGTCGGCCTGGACCTGAAGGCCCGCGCGGGCGTGCACGCGCCGGTGTCGGCCTGCGCGTCCGGCGCCGAGGCGCTGGCCTGGGCGTACCGGATGCTGAAGTCGGGCGAGGCGGACGTGGTCGTGGCCGGTGGCGCGGAAGCGTGCATCACCACCATCACCATGGCGGGCTTCATCCAGGCCCGGACCATGAGCACCCGCAACGACGACCCCGAGCGCGCCTCGCGCCCGTTCGACGTCAACCGGGACGGCTTCGTGCTCGGCGAGGGCGCGGGGATGCTGGTGCTGGAGCGCGAGGACTTCGCCCGCGCCCGCGGCGCCCGGATCTACGGCAGGCTCGCGGGCATCGGCACCAGCTCCGACGGCCACCACATCACCGCGGCCGACCCGGAGGGCATCGGCCAGTCTCGGGCCATCGCCAAGGCGGTCCGGATGGCGGGCGTGGACCCGGCCGACATCGGCCACGTCAACTGCCACGCGACGTCCACCCAGGTGGGCGACGTGATCGAGCCGCAGGCCGTGCGCCGGGCGGTCGGCGACCACCCGGTGCTGACCGCGCCCAAGGGCAACCACGGCCACCTGCTGGGCGCCTCGGGCGCGGTGGAGGCGATCACCACGCTGCTGTCGGTCCGCGACGGCATCGTGCCGCCGACGCTGAACCTGGAGGACCAGGACCCGAAGGTGCAGCTGGAGGTCGTCACGGGTGAGCCGCGCAAGATCGACCTGATCGCCGCGGTCAACAACTCGTTCGGGTTCGGCGGGCACAACGTCTCGCTCGTCTTCACCCAGGCCTGATCGTTCCGGCGCGCCGGACCGTCCCACGAGGAGCTTCGCGATGACTGCCCTTGCGTCCCGACCGGTCAACCCGGGTGCGGACGGCGAAACCGACCCGCGCGACCCCGAGGTCCGGCTCGCGCAACTGCTCGACCCCGGTTCCATCGCCCCGCTGCGGCCCCGCGACGGCAGCGGCATGTTCGCCGTGCGCGGCCGGATCAACGGCGCGCGGGTCGTCGCGTACTGCAGCGACGCCACGCGGATGGGCGGTGCCCTGGGCTCCGAGGGGTGCCGGCACATCGTGGAGGCGATCGACACGGCGGTGCGCGAGCGCACGCCGGTGATCGGCGTCTGGCACTCCGGCGGCGCGCGGCTGCCGGAGGGCGTCGAGTCGCTGGACGGCATGGGGCAGATGTTCGCCGCGATGATCCGGGCGTCCGGCCGGGTGCCGCAGATCTCCGTGGTGGTCGGTCCGGCGGCGGGCGGCGGCGCGTACGGCCCGGCGCTGACCGACGTGGTGATCATGTCGCCGGCCGGCAAGGTCTTCGTGACCGGCCCGGACGTGGTCCGGTCGGTGACCGGCGAGCAGATCGACATGGACGGCCTGGGCGGCGCCGAGGCGCACGGGCGCAAGTCCGGCGTCGTGCACGTCATCGCGGAGGACGAGCCCGACGCCTACCAGCGGGCGCGGCGGATCACCGGGCTGTTCGCGCAGCCCGGCGTGTTCGACCTGCACTCGGTGCCCGACGGCGACGACCTGCGGGCGTTGCTGCCGGAGCAGCCGCAGCGGGCCTACGACGTCAAGCCGCTGGTGCGGGCGATCCTCGACGACGAGTCGTTCGAGGAGCTGCAGGCCAAGTGGGCGCCCAACGTCGTGGTCGGCCTCGGCCGGCTCGGCGGGCGCACGGTCGGCGTGATCGCGAACAACCCGATCCGCAAGGGCGGGTGCCTGGACTCGCTGTCGGCGGAGAAGGCGGCGCGGTTCGTGCGGATGTGCGACGCGTTCGGCGTGCCGCTGCTGGTGCTGGTGGACGTGCCGGGGTACCTGCCGGGCGTCGGCCAGGAGTGGGACGGCGTGGTGCGGCGCGGCGCGAAGCTGCTGCACGCGTTCGGCGAGGCGGTCGTGCCGCGGGTGACGCTGGTGACCCGCAAGTCGTACGGCGGCGCGTACATCGCGATGAACTCCCGGTCGCTGGGCGCGACGGCGGTGTTCGCGTGGCCGATCGCCGAGGTGGCCGTGATGGGCGCCAAGGCCGCGGTCGGCATCCTGCACCGCAAGAAGTTGGCGGCCGTGCCGGACGAGGAGCGCGAGGCGCTGCACGCCCGGCTGGTCGAGGAGCACGAGCGCATCGCGGGCGGTGTGGACCGGGCCATCGCGATCGGCGTGGTGGACGAGGTGGTCGAGCCCACGCGGACGCGGCGCAAGCTGGCGGAGGCCCTCGCGGCGGCGCCGGCGGGTCGGGGCGCGCACGGCAACATCCCGCTGTAGCGGGTTCGCGTTCCAGGTGGGGTCGCCGCGGTCGGGGGGCGACCCCACCGTCGTGTTCAGCAGGCGGTGAACTGGGAGGCCGAGCCCTCGGTGCCGAGGTCGACGCGCAGCGCGCCGCGGTCGACCTGCAACGGGTAGACCACGCGCCAGCGGATGCAGTCGGCCTGGAGATCGGCGGGCGCCTTGGCGACGTCCTGCGTGCTGGTGAACGTCATCAGCACCCGCAGCCGGTCCTCGGTGACCGACTCGATCCGGTGCACGAGGATCGACCCGTCGCGGGAGCTCTCGTAGTCCCACAGCCACTTCGACTTCGGCGTCTCGTCGACCCGGCGGGCGCTCACCGTCCGGGTCCACTGCTCGTAGTCGTGGTCGTTGATCGCGTCGAAGAACCGCTGGAGCACCTCGCCGACGCGCCGGCCGTCGGGGTGCTGGGCCGCGTCGGCGCTCAGCTGGACCGTGCCGGAGCCCGGTTGCGCGCCGCGGGGCACGGAGCTCGACGGCCCGGAGCCCGGTTCGGCGACCTGGTCGTCCTGCACGGCCGCCGGCCGCTGGTACGCCTCGCGCGCCAGCACACCCGCGCCGGCGGTGGCGGCGGCGACCAGCAGCACGACGGGCAGCAGCAGTCGGGCGGACACACCACGAGCGTGCCACAGCACCGGCGCGCGCCCATAATCACCCGGACGGGCCAGCGTTTTCCCCGAATACTGCGGTTTGCCCGAACCGGTATAGCAACCGACAATGGGCGTCCACGTGAAGTGCGCCACCCTTCGCCCGAAATATCGGGTCCACCCCGTCCCGGAAAGCGCGAACCCGCCCCGACGATCGTCGCACCACGGTCCGTGACGAAAACCGCAGAACAGCGGCGAACTCGGGAAACCGCAGGTCGACCCCGGTAAAGGTGAAGAACGATCGCGTTTCGTTTAGTGGCCGCCAGCTCCCGGTTTCCTCACGACAGAGAAACCAAACCTCGCGATCGGGTGACTTTCCGGGGACTATACCCACCCACCGTGCCAATCCGACGACATCTCATCCCACCAATGGCGGGCAACGACCCCCGAAATGGTGGATTGGCTACCTGCCGTTCACTATGCGGAAATATGCCGGTCGGAAAAATCGCGAGGAGGCGAATCCCGTGGACCTCCGCTATGAGGCGTACTGCTTCGCGGATCGTCTGTTCTACGACGTGCAAAGCCACGCGGAAACCGCCCAGGACGATTTCTCGCAGGTGCTCCCCGCGTTGCCGGACGGATGGACGCAGGGTGACCGCAACATCTGGCGGCACGTCCACCCCGACGGGGTTGTCCTGCCCAAGCAGGGCTGGAAGGTGCACGTCTCGGCCACCGTGCTGAACGCGGCCGAAGTGCTGCTGAAGTCCTACGAGTACCTGATCGCGCGCCGCATCCCGTTCAAGTACCTGCGCACCCGGTCGATCGTGCTGGCGCGCAACTCGAAGTACGCGCCGCGCGAGGGCAGCGGCAAGCTGATCACGATCTACCCGGCCGACGAGGCGGAACTGGAATCGACGCTCGTCGAGTTGTCCGAGATCTTGAAAGGCCAACCGGGCGCGTACATCCTCAGCGACCTCCGATACGGCGCCGGACCGCTGTTCGTCCGCTACGGCGGGTTCGTGGAGCAGTGGCTGGAGCAGGACGGCAAGCGCGTGCTGGCCATCGAGGGCCCCGACGGCGCGCTCGTGCCCGACCAGCGCAAGCCGACGTTCTGGGTGCCGGACTGGGTGAAGCTGCCCGCGTGCCTGGAGGAGCACCTGGCCGCCCGCCGCGCCGGTGACGCCGACGCGTTCCCCTACCGGGTGGTGCAGTCGCTGCACTTCTCCAACGGCGGCGGGGTGTACGAGGCCGTGCGCAAGTCCGACGACCGGCCGGTGGTGCTCAAGGAGGCCAGGCCGCACGCGGGGCTGGACCGGGAGAACGTCGACGCCGTGGCCCGGCTGCGCCGCGAGCACGAGATGCTGACCAGGGTGGCCGGCGTGCCGGGCGTGCCGGAGGTCCACGAGCTGTTCACCGCGTGGGAGCACCAGTTCCTGGCCATGTCGCGGGTGGCGGGCCGCCCGCTGGGCCAGTGGCTCGGCCACAACTACCCGCTGACCCACCACGAGGTCACCGACGAGGCGATCACCGCCTACACCGGCCGCGCCCTGAAGCTGGTCGGCGAGGTCGAGCGGATCATCGACGCGGTGCACGAGCGCGGGGTCGTGTTCACCGACCTGCACCCGCTCAACGTGCTGGTGGACGACGACGACTCGGTGTCGCTGATCGACTTCGAGCTGGCGTTCGGCATCGAGGAGGACGGCAGGCCCACGCTCGGCGCGCCCGGGTTCCAGGCGCCGCGGGACCGCACCGGCTTCGACATCGACGAACACGCGCTGGCCGCGTTGCGGCTCTACGTCTTCCTGCCGCTCAACGCCGTGATCGAGCTGTCGCCGGTGAAGCTGCGCTCGCACGTGGACTTCGTCCGGCGCCGGTTCGGCCTGCCCGACGAGTACTGCGCGAAGATCCTCGACGCCCTCACGCCCCGGGTCGACGTGCCCACCGGTCCCGCCACCACCGCGCTGGACGTGCCCGAGCCGGACTGGCAGGTGGTGCGCAAGTCGATCGCGGCGGGCATCCTGGCCAGCGCCACGCCCCACCGCACCGACCGGCTGTTCCCCGGCGACGTGGAGCAGTTCGAGGTCGGCGGCGCGGGCTTCGGCTACGGCGCGGCGGGCGTGCTGCACGCGCTGCACGTGGCCGGCATGGGCCGCTACCCCGAGCACGAGCGGTGGCTGCTGGACGCGGTGCGCCGCGAGCCGCCGAAGGAGCCCGGCTTCTTCACCGGCGCGCACGGCATCGCCTACGTGCTGGAGAACTTCGGCCACCACGACCTGGCCGAGGAGCTGGTCCGCTCCTACGCGCAGATGGTGCCCGGCACCCGCGACCACGGCCTGAGCTCCGGCCTGGCGGGCATCGGCCTGAACCTGCTGCACTTCGCCGGCACCCGCTCCGACGACACCTACGCCACCCGGGCCCTGGAGCTGGGCGAACGGCTCGGCACCGCGCTCGCCGACGCCGAGCCGCCCGGCCCGAAGGCCCGCGCCGGCTTCGAGCACGGCTGGTCCGGTCCGGCGCTGCTGTTCCTGCGCCTGTTCCAGCGCACCGACGACCGCCGCTGGCTCGACCTCGGCGTCCGGGCGCTGGAGCGGGACCTGGCCGAGACGATGACCGCGCTGGACGGCTCGACGCAGGTCCGCGACGGCAACTTCCGCACCCTGCCCTACGTCGGCGTGGGCAGCGCGGGCATCGCGCTCGTGCTCAACGAGTTCCGGGCGGTCGACCCCGACCTCCCCGTCGTCGAACGGCTGCCGGAACTGCTCGGCGGCACGACCGGCGAGTTCGTGATCCAGCCCGCGCTGATGCTCGGCCGGGCCGGCCTGCTCGCGACCCTCGCCCACGCGGGCGGGCCGCGGGAGGCGATCGACCGCCACCTGGCCGCGCTGGCCTGGCACGCCGTCCCCTACCAGGAGGGGCTGGCGTTCCCCGGCATCCAGCTGCGGCGGCTCTCGATGGACGTCGACACCGGCGGCGCGGGCGTGCTGCTGGCGCTCGGCGCCGCGCTGGACGGCACACCCGTGCTGCCGTTCCTCACAGCCCCGGCCCTCACCGGCCGGTAGCAATAACCCTTCCAATCCCCCGAAATTGAGGAGTCACGATGGACTTCATCCTCGACCTCCAGGACCTCGAGACCCCCGAGGCCCAGTCGAACGCGATGGCGAGCGGCGGCAGCAGCGGCGGCGGCAGCACGACGGCGTCCAACGCCTCCCTGCTGCTCCCCTGCAGCCACTCCACCGTGAGCCTGCTGGCCTGCTGACACCCGTCCCGAACGGGTCCGGGTGAGCGGCGCAGTCGAAGTGCGCCGCTCACCCGGCGGCAGTGCACCGCGTCGCCACGGCGACGCGACCTCGCGGGGGGGGGGCGGCGGGGGGGGGGGCCCCCCCCACCAGATTTGCCCCCCCCCCCCCCCCACCACTGAGTCCCCCCAAGTGGTGTTGTTGCCCCGCAAAAGGCGCGACCGCCGG